>WTIF01000185.1 GCA_011522845.1 Deltaproteobacteria bacterium | reverse complement strand
CTATAATCCCTAAGCAGCGGTTGCATGCCCTGAATTTGAGCCTGAAGCACTTCTGAATTTTCTGAAACCGAGGTCAAAACAGGTGCAATTCTTTTAAGCCAGTTTTCTGTGAAATCATTGAGTGTTGAAAGGTGTTCGTTCGTTCTATTTTTCAATTCCTCATCACCAGGATTAACATGAAGATTTGGCAATAATTCATCTAAACAATACTCCTCGACTTTAAGCAGAAGATCCTCCTGACTTTTTCGAAGCAGAGAAGACAGAAGCATAATTGGAATTACGCTTACTAGCGCGAGGAATGTTGTATTGAAGGCGATGGATAGACCACTTGTAACACCACCCAGAGCAGACCGCATTTGTCCACCAATTGCGGCTGTGTCCATGCTGCGAACAAACGTTGAAAATTCTCCGACTGACTGTCCGATACCAAATACAGTTCCAATGAATCCTAGAATGGGAATTGCCCAGATTAGGACATTAATAAGGGTGTATCCGTTCTGAAGCCTGTTGAAGTCAATCTCAGCTTGGTAATTAAAAATTTGTTGCAACTCTTCTTTTTTGGGAATCACTCTCAGGTAGTGCAGAATTCTACGTACTCTTATGAAAAGAACACTCACCTGAAAATGTTTGATCTGTTTTTTTGCCAGAAAATTACCGATCTGCTCAATTCTACTATCAACATCTTTGACAAAAATTCCCTCGGATAGGGAAATAGTTAGTTCTTTCTGGCGAAAGGCGAAATAAGTTTTGAGTTGGAGTCGATGATGTCTCCATTTGAAGAAAACAAGAAATAGAGCCCAGCAACTCAGTCCAAAAATTAGTTCTGATATACGTCCGTCAAGAAGTTCATGGACGTAGTCATTTTTAATTTGAGGAAGAGGGAAAACTAGATAGAAAACGGAGGTGAAAATTAGTGCAAGCACCAAAGATTTTAAAAGATCCAGCATATCTGATGAAGAGCGCTCGGCTAGGTAAGTTCCACAATTTTGGCAGTAGATTGCTTCATCAGGGTTGTTCTGGGAACAATTCAAACATTTCATCCAGTTCCTTTATTTTTCAATTGCTGCAGGTATTCCTCCCATTCTATCGGAAGTAAATAGCTTTTCTGGGTATTGCAGCTTTTGCAACTAGGAACGAGATTTGACTTAGTTGTAAATCCTCCTCGAGCGAGGGGAATAAGGTGATCCATCGTCAACTCTTTTGCTGGAAAGGATTGTTCACAGTAGTAACACTTGTTGGATGCACGACGATTTTTCCACCACTGTGACTTGCGCATTTCCTGTGCTTTTCTTCTTTCCTTTTGAATATGTTTTTCGTCGGCAGGCTCAAACCAATCCTGTGTTTTTTTCAATACCCACCCTCCAAGATCCTCCGACTCCAAGAAGCGCCAGTCTCTTCAAATCCCCGTGGAGTAGTTGTAAGCCGCCTCACTCCTGTTCCGTCAACAAACATCACATACAATTTAAAGATTCCGGTTCGGTCTGCTGCGAAGACTATCTGACGACCATCCGGAGACCACGTTGGTTTTTCTGAGTCGTATCTTCCAAAGGTTAGCTGTTGATAATCATCACCAAATGGATCCATCAGAAATATTTGATTACGACCATTTACACTTCGTGAGAACACGATGCGTGTACCATCCGGAGACCAGACCGGATCGCTATTACTGAAGCCATCAAAGGTCAGTCGGTAAATCGATCCAGATTCCATATCTCTCATGTATATCTGTTCTCTACCAGTTCGGTCAGAGACAAAAACAAGATTTCGATTATCCGGTGAAAGCGTTGGTGCTGTATCAATGCTGCTGTGTCGTGTCAGACGTTGGGTTCTTCCTGAATCAATGTCAATATCGTAAAGGTCAATATTGGCTTTAACGCTGATTGTAGCGACCACTCGGTTACCATTACTGTACCAAGTACCGCCACTCGTTACACCATCTTCGCCTCTCCGAAGTTCATCCGCTTTATTGTTGAGTACATTGTGCATCCAGATAGTCGTACCTCTGTTCCCAACGGTTGTGTAAAGTAGCTTAGTACTGTCTGGAGACCATCTGGGTAGAAGACTGATATCCTTGTTATTGGTCAGACTCCTCAACCCCATCCCATGGGTGTTCGTCAGAGCAATAATTTTTTTTCGACTAGGTTGCTTGAGTGTAAAAGCGATGGAAGTGCCTAAAATCCCCTCTACTCCGGTCAATCTTTCAGTAATCTGGTTCACACCACGAATGATATCATCCTCACTAATTTCGTCGTCCTGAATGGGTAGCATCTCTCCCAATAACACATTCCCCTGCAGATCGGCCACAGCGAATTCCAGCCCATTCTCCCGCTGATTAAGCTGGATCTGCATCTCAGCGTCCCGTTTGGCCTGACAATAATCGTAGGTTGAATTGACAAGGGTAAATACACCGCTCCAACAAAAATTCCTTTCGATGTTTCTGGCCCATCTTTTCGCAAGAGTTATCTCGAGGTTTGGATCTACTTTCAGCTCTGCAGAAAATCTGGAAAAGTCTATACCGCTGACGACGACCTCTTCACTGGAATAGGTCTGTGCAAGTGTCGGTGAGAGTGATCCCAAAAAGATTAGGATCGAAAACATCCAATGTTTCATCTCTTTCCCTCCTCAGGGTTGAATTCTGATAGTCACAATGTAAGGTGGATTTTCACCCAATTCTTCGGGGAGTCTCGGAAATGCGATAGCCTTCATTCCCGTCATCACAACCAAATCGAATTGTTTGGATCCACTACTTTCCTTGATTCGGTAGGCGCTAACACTTCCGTCCAATTCAATTTGGATTTCAATGGCAACTGACAGTTTTTTGTCAAACTGTGGACCTGCATTGATCTGTCCACGTAACTGCTCATATAGCAAAGAATTGTATTGGCGCTCAACAAATCTTCGTTTGTTCTCTTGCTCCTTGAGTATACGTGATTGAACTGCTCTTTGGACTTGAATTCCTACATTTGCTGTTTCGGTCAATGTTGGTGGAGGATTTTTTGGGTCAAAGATCGAAGATTGATCTTTGAGAGTTGGTCCATTGGTTACGCCATCAAATAAGTTGTCCGTTGGCGGTGCAGGTGGTGGTGGAGCGGGTGGTGGAGTGTTTCTCAACTTTTTAGGATTTAATTCAATTGCTTTGGGTCCATCATTAGGTGTCCCAGCCACTATAGCTGGTGGCAGAGGGCTTTCTTGAGGAGTAGGCAACTTGTTGTTTGAGTTTAAAGGTTCAGGTGGTAGATCAACAACTTCTATTTTGGGAGGCCGATTAGAGGTGGGCACAGTTAGATCCTGCGTTACCCTATCAGGCAGAATGGGCTTCTGATCACGCTCCAGTTTAGCCACTGACTGGCGAATTTCAGGAATTTCTGCCTCCTCCGGCTTCGCAAGGTAATCTGTTGAAGGTGCTGTGACGGCACCTAAATCTCTTTGAGGTAATTCAATATTGGAAGTGTCTCTTAAATTTTGTTCCAACCTAGGGCTAGTCAGTAATTGAGGTGAGTTTTGGTCTGCTAAATTTATTTTGAGTTCAGGTAAACTTTGATTTAGTCCTGAGATTGATTTTTGAGTTTCTAATCTTTTTTGCTGGGGAGCTTCAACCCTTGCTAAATCTGTTCTAGGTAGAGAATTAATTGGCTTTTTTGCACTGATGCGTGGCTGAGAATCTTTAGAACTTTGCTTAACAATTGGCAGTGTTGGGGTGACTATCTGACTTTGTGATAATTTTTGCTTTGGAACAGATATCTTAGGCTCAGGCAGTGTAGGAATTTCAACCACTTTTTGGGGACGCTTTATATTGACTTCGGGAATTGCATCAGTTTTGGAAATTTGAGGTGCACTCAGAGAAACTATTTTGGGGGCATTGATTTTCGGCTCCAGCCTGGGTTTTTCAGGCTTTCGCGAGGTAATAGTTGGTACTTTGACTTCGGGTACCAAC
>WTIF01000451.1 GCA_011522845.1 Deltaproteobacteria bacterium | reverse complement strand
AGTGCCCTCTGGGACGATTGTCCTTTTGTACCCGGATCTCTTCCAGCAAATTTTGTGTGCTGTCAAGGTTGACCCGATAGCCTTTCTCAAATTCCGCTTCCGCCGCTCCAGAGACGACGGCAGCCAAATGGAAAATAAAATCTGGTCCTTGTTGAATGAGTGTTTCAGCTGAGCCTGGATCTCCCATCTCCATCGCGTGCTCAGCGTAGGTACCTTCAAATTTGGGTAGTCCCTTGGGTGTTGTGATATCAGCGAGGGTTAGCTTGGTAATCTCTTGTTCACCAATTCTCCGATCTTGAATCAGTCGCTGGGCTAATTTGCGTCCCAGCATTCCAGCTCCACCAGTAATCAATACATGCATGTCTCAAGGTTAGAAGATAGGGTTATAATCTAGCCGTGCTAAGGAAATTGAAATGTCCCCAATTCCTTTTTATTTGCAGGGAAAAACTTAATGGGTAAGTACTCTTTAAGCTCCAGAAATACTAACGCGCATGTTGATCTCATCAGGGAGACTAGTCAACGCATTTGTCCGAAGTCTCAAAAAATTACTCAAGCGTTTCTCCATCGTCTTAGATCAAAATTTGATGAAACCATGAGGATGCCGAAGAGAATCATAGCACCACCAAACCATACCTTTGGTCCAGGTTCGTCTCCCCAGAAAATGATTGCCATCAACACGGCGAAGATGGGAGTCAAGAGGTAGTATGGCGTGATACGACTGACAGGTTGTTGTTGTAACAACCAGAAGTTGATTCCATGACCGATGATCGAGGAAAAAATAACTGCATGCAGCACGGAGATCCAATTGACCCAAGTAGCTGATTCAAATTTTTGCCAATGATTTTGTTCCACCATCAGTGACAATAAAAATATCGGTAATATTCCGCAGAGGCCTGTCCAGGCCTGTAGGGTCATTGGGTTGATTCCTTTCAGTTTGTGCCGAACCATTAAACTACAAATTGCCATCACTGCAGTTGCTGCCAGCATGATCACCATCGAATCCAGTTGGGTGAAGATCACTGGATCGAAGCTCATCACCGCAAATCCGAGAAAGGCGATACCTATTCCCAAGCCAACGCTCCAAGTGAGTTCTTCTTTCAGAAAAATCAAAGCAAGGATGGCTGAGATCGGAATGTAGGCTTGGGAGGCGAGTGCCAGGGAAGCGATGTCAACTGCCAGATGAAATGAGGTCATCCCCAAGCCAAAGTGCAAAATTCCCATCAAACAAGTAACCTGCAAGAAGGCTTTTCGATTCTCTCTGGGGAATCCTCTCAGGAAGGGTAGAAGCAACAGGACTAAACCTGCATAGCGAATGCTTAAGGACAAGTAGGGGCCAAAATGAACGACGTTCATTTTGATGGAAAGAAACCCCGACCCCCAGGCTAGGTTCACTACAACGATGGCCCACCAATGTTTTAGTAACAATCTGTTCCAATTTGCAAAGGCAATGAAGTTCGAGGAATCAATTCGAAGAGTTCAGAGTGCGGTTATCATTGAGGAAGTTTGATCCCAGAGTTAAACATACTCTTTTTACGAGGTTTGACATTACACAGGAACAGTGATTTGTTGGAGAACTTTTCTACGTGTTCATGAAGTAAGCCCATCAACGAATGAGATCTAATGCCCGAACAAATTTTAATGACAAGCCAAGCATTTTTTCGATCAGAATGTTTGGCTGAGTTAGAGACCCGATACAAAGTACACCGACTCTGGGAAGCAGGTGAACAGGAAGCATTAATTTCAGAGGTGGCCCCACACATTCGAGTTGTTGTCACAGAAGGATGGGCTCCAGCTGAGTTTCAGGCCAAATTTCCAAATTTAGAGTTAATCGCCAGTCATGGTGTTGGTTACGATGGAGTGGATCTAGGAGCTGCTCAAGCACGAAAGATCGCAGTCACCAACACCCCAGGTGTTTTGGATGATGCTGTTGCCGACCTGACGATTGGCTTATTGATTGCCGTAACCCGAGGAATTGTGGTTGGGGATCAATATGTTCGTAATGGGGAGTGGCTAAAGGCAAATTTTCCTTTGATGAGCCATCTTCGTGGGCGACAGGCTGGGATACTGGGACTTGGTAGAATTGGTCTTGCGATCGCTCAGCGTCTCCAAGCCTTTGGGATAGAGATCAACTATCATAATCGTCGGGAACGTTCGGATGTTGATTACAAATATTACTCCAGTTTGTCCATGATGGCTCAAGATGTAGATTTCCTGATCTTGAGTTGTGTCGGTGGGGAGGAGACCAAAAAAATTGTCAACCGAGAAATAATGGAAAAAATTGGACCAACTGGGGTGTTGATCAACATTTCAAGAGGATCAGTTGTAGATGAAGGTGATCTCGTTGCTTGTCTAGAGGAGGGAAAACTTGGTGGAGCAGGCTTGGATGTGTTCACCAGTGAACCTCATGTTCCAGAAGCTCTCTTCAAAATGCCACAAGTCGTTCTTCAGCCTCACATTGGCTCGGCAACCTTACAAACCCGTATCGCGATGGGACAACTCGTCGTGGATAACGTTGACGCTTATTACGCCAAAAAACCTTTGCTAACCCCAGTAGCCTAATTTTTTTCAACCTTTTTCATGTTTTAGAAATATGGCTCTTTTCGCTGAACGAAATCAAAAAATCGGCTCTGAAAATGCCTTTAAAGTCGGACCACACATTGTTCATGTAGATAAATCCCGAGGACCAGTCGTAAAATTAAATCTTGGAGAACCAGATTACGATTTGCCCAAGGCAGTCAACGCGGAGATCAAGAGACAACTTGATTTAGGGAATACACACTACTGTGATCCCCAAGGGACTCCAAATTTGCGAAGTGCCATCAGTGAGTATGTCAATCGCACAAGGGGTCTGAAAACCACACCAGGCCATGTTGTTGTCTTCCCAGGCGGGAAGCCATCAATTGGATTGACCCAGCAAATTTATTGTAATCCTGGTGATGAGGTGATTTATCCTAGCCCAGGATTCCCAATCTACGAATCTTTCATTCGCTACGTTCAAGCTGTCCCGGTTCCTCTACATTTGGATGAATCAGCTGGTTTCACCTTCACATCACAACAGCTTGAGGAATTAATCACACCAAGGACAAAGGTAATTTACTTGAACTTCCCCTCAAATCCGACGGGAGGGGTAGCAAGTCAGGCTCAGATTGAAGAAATTGCAGATGTGATTCTTCGCAAAGCTCACGCTGATGTCAGAGTATATTCTGATGAGATCTATGAGCGGATTGTCTTTGATAGCCAACAGCACTATTCCATTCTTCAAGTGCCGGGAATGGCAGAACGCACGATCCTAGCCAGCGGTTTCTCCAAAACTTTTGCCTGGACTGGAGGAAGGATCGGCTACGCTGTTTTACCGACTGTCGAAGAAGCAGAGATGTTCAAAACTTTAAATATCAACTACTTCTCATGTGTTGCTCCCTACAATCAGGAAGCAGCAGTCGTCGCGCTTACTGATTCAACAGTGGAGCAAGAGGTGTTGGGTATGGTGGAAACCTTCGAAGAACGAAGAGATGTTGTGCTAGAAGATTTGCGGGGTATTCTTGGTGTAGAGTGTCAAAAGCCGGGTGGAGCCTTCTATCTTTTCCCAAATATTGGAGGGGTTTGCGAGTCTATGGGCTTGATTGATTATCACGCTCAATTGGATCAATCAGAAAAAGACGAAAACTCTCCTGCTGGTCTCTTTCAAATGTTCGCATTGTACGAGCATCAAGTAGCGGTATTGGATCGCCTCTCCTTTGGTCGAATTGGCGCAGAGGGTAAGCATTTTCTTAGACTTTCCACAGCATCTGAACTTGGTGTTCTGAGAGATGGAGTAAAACGTCTCAGTGACGCTGCGCAGGATCAGGCAGGACTTGAAAAGTTTTTGCGTGAGCGTCCTGATAAAAAAATTGGGAGTTAAATGGATAGCCCTGCAAGCTTTTCTTCACTAAGTACCC
>WTIF01000018.1 GCA_011522845.1 Deltaproteobacteria bacterium | reverse complement strand
AGGAGAGGACGCTCTCATCATCATGGGTATGGCAGGAAATAGAGTGATTGAGACACAAAATGAGAACCTGCCGATTTTAGGGATCTTTCTGGATGCCAAGCCAAGCCCAGGTACTCAAGTCAGCATTCTGCAAGTAGACAATCTTGATGCAGGTTACCAAGCAGCCGACTACCTGTATTCACTGGGAGTAACTTCCTTCTGTTTTGTGGGACCCAACCACATCCCTGCGTCTAGAGATCGCTATCTTGGAGCGAAGAATTTCTGTGAAGAGCAGGGGCAACAATTGGAACATTTCCCCTGTCGTATGAATTACACGGGAGGCCTCAGTGCAGGACAAGAGATCTTGCAGAGTGATCTCGGTGGTTCGAAGCGAGGTTTGATCACAGCGAATGACTGGACGGCGATTGGACTGCACAGTTCGATGATTGGCTTCGGAAAGGAATTACGAGAACGATATGTAATAGTGAGTTTTGATGGGCTTCCGATCACCAATGATCCAAATCTTGAAATCCATACCATGACAATCCCACTGCGTTCTATCGTTCAAGATTCAGTAATGGAACTTCAGCGATATCTCGACCAACCTTCTGCTTCTGGGCGTGTTTTGAACTACCGCCTTGAGTGGTCTGCTGAAATGAAGCAGAGGTTGGCGTTCAATTAACTTAATCAATAGGAGGCATTATGTAGGCAGCAATCAGTTCGAATCGATTCTTTGTTAATCCGAGCTTAAGTCATAACTCCATTCAGGGATTATCACATGAAAAAAGGTTTGTTAGCTCTAGCTTCCTCCATCTTACTCTCCCTACCCATGCAAGCCATGGCAACCACTGAAGTCACTTGGTGGGACTTCTTGGGTGGTGGTGACGGGGTAAGAATGAAGTCACTCATTGATCAATTCAACACGTCGCAATCTGACGTCAAAATCAACGCTTCCACTTTGGAGTGGGGGGTTCCTTTCTACACCAAAATCCAAACATCGGCTGCGGTGGGAGAGCAACCAGACATTATGACCTACCATCTTTCACGTTTCCCGTTGGCAGTACCTTCGGGAGTTCTGAGGCCTTTCAGTGCATCAGAGCTTTCGAGTGTTGGCCTCGGTCCAGACAAGTACTTCCCAGCTAACTGGGAGGCCGCGAATGTTGGTGGTAAAACCTACGGAATACCCCTCGACATCCATGCGATGGTCCTCTACTACAACAAGGACATGTTAGGGAAAGCCGGATTGCTAAACAGCAAAGGTCTCCCCAATTTAGATGGTGTCGAAAATTTCACGGCTGGATTGAGAAAGCTGAAAGATAACGGAGCTGGGTACGGTGTCAGTCTCAACACAGCTGGGGGTGGCTCAGTGTGGAGACTCTGGTATTCCTTGTTGAACCAGATCAACGGAGCACAGTTCATGTCTGGCAAGACCGTCTGTCCAGATGACAATTGTGCGAAGGTAACCGGCCAAATCAAGTCCTGGATCGATGAAGAGTTGATGTCCAGTGAAACCGAATATCCAGATTCAATCGCGCTCTTCACTTCTGGCAAAGCAGCCATGCACTTCAACGGTGTCTGGGAAGTTCCAACCTTTACGGACCTTGCTAAGAACGACAAGCTTGGCTTTGAGTGGGGTGCTGTACGGATTCCAGTCATGTACGACAAGCCAGCGACTTGGGCAGATTCACACGCATTCGCTGTTCCACACAGTGATCGCAAACCCATCACCCAAGAGAAACTACAGGCTGTTTTGAAAGTTATCTCTTGGATGAACCAGAATAGCCTGTTCTGGGCAACTGCCGGACACATTCCTGGCTACAAGCCCGTCGTGGACAGTGCGGATTACAAGAAGATGGAGCCCAATGCTACCTATGCCGTTCTCGCAGAAAACGCAGCATTCGATCCCAAGTCGAAGATTGCAGGGGTAGCCTCGCCTGTTTATGATGCGATACAGAATTTCATTGTTCCTTCGGTCAATGGACAACTTGAGCCAGAAGAAGCGATTGAAATGATGAAAGAGACTCTGGAACCACAGATCGAATAACATTCAATCTTACGGTGCCTTCGGGCACCGTTTCCGGAATCATTATGAAGTACAAACGAGAAGAAATTGTTTACGCTTTAGTGCTCATTGCCCCATTTATCTTGGCGTACACCCTATTTCTGATCTATCCAACCATTTACCAAATATCATTGAGCTTTCAAAAAGCACCTCTCGTGGGCACAGGAGAGTGGATTGGCCTAGAAAATTACAGCAAGCTGATCAACGACAAGCTATTTTGGAAAGCACTGAGTAATACAGGTATTTTTGTACTCTGGACTGTTGTTCCTAACACCTTGTTAGGGTTGATGTTCGCCATGATGGTGATTCGGCATAGACCGATTTTTCAAGCCATCATTCTTGCCTGCTTCTTCATTCCACATATCTTACCCGTAACTGTGGTCACAGAAATGTGGACATGGCTGCTATCCAAGCAATTCGGGATTGTTCAAGAAATCTTCGATTATTTCGATACCAAACGAATTAACTTCTTTACCAACAGATATTGGGCAATGCCCATGGTCGCCTTCATCACAATTTGGTGGACGATCGGCTTCAATATTGTCCTTTTCATTGCCGGACTCCGTAACATCAATCCAGAAATTTACGAAGCCTCCGAAATGGAAGGTGCCTCCCGCATTCAACAATTTCGCTATATTACTTGGCCTTTGATCTGGCCTGTCACAGCCTTGGTACTCACTTTACAGCTGATCTTCCAAATGAAGATCTTTGATCAGATGTACTTGCTGACTGGAGGTGGTCCCTTTAACTCGACCTTGGTCGTTCTCCAACTGGTTTATAACAAAGCTTTCCAAAATAACGACGGTGGGTATGCAGCTGCGATCTCGCTTGTACTATTCGGTATTATCCTGATCACTTCGATACTTCAGTATCAGGTTTTAAAGAAACAGGATGATTGAGGAATCTTTATGAGCCAGCGCATTCCAAATATTTTGCTCTCTTTGCTTACAGCAATTTTCGCAATCACTTGGATTTTTCCCGTCTACTGGGCTGTAGCGACTTCTGTTAAACATGAAGTGGATGTCACTTCGGAAAATATTGAAATATTCCCAACCAGTATGACTCTCGTTGAATATGTAAGAGTCTTCAAGGAAAGCAATATCCTCACCTGGTATATTAACTCTCTAGGGACCTCTATCCTAATCACATTACTGGTGATCATCATCAGCATGATGTGTGGTTATGCGCTATCTCAATTAAACTTCCCAGGAAAGCGTATCCTCTGGTGGATGGTACTCGCTAGTATCATGGTTCCCACAACCGCTCTAGTTATTGCCCTGTTTGTACTAATCGCAGATTTCAATCTGATCAACACCTGGGCTGGCATCATCCTCCCACAAATCATCTCGCCAGTTTGTGTGGTGGTCTTCAAACAATTCTTTGACGCAGTTCCCAGAGAATTACGAGAGGCTGCTATTCTTGATGGCGCTAAAGAACACAATCTGCTGCTGAACCTATATTTCCCAATGAGTTTTGGAATCACTACTGCTCTGGCGATTGTGACCTACATCGGAGCATGGAATCAATTCTGGTGGCCATTCATCATGACTACCCAGGAAGAGAAATTTACTGTGACTATTGCGATCTCCAGCGTACAAGATGCCTTTGGAGTCCGCTACGCAAGAGAAATGGCGCTAGCTGTTCTGGCAGGTTTCCCCGTCGCTGCAGCCTACTTGGTCTTCCAAAAGAAAGTGACCAACGCCTTGATGATGACCTCTGGAATCAAGGGATAAGTTCTCTTGAGAATCACGCAGCCTGAGGCGATGGCTCTGCCAGAAAAAATTTTCTGGCCTACAATCTCTTGATAAAGTTTGATCGCAATACAATCGGCTAATTTGTCTGTTGTCAGATTAATTTCTCGTGCAAATACATCGTCTTCTTTTCAGACTTTGAGCGTGTTTGCC
>WTIF01000106.1 GCA_011522845.1 Deltaproteobacteria bacterium | reverse complement strand
CAGCATCCCCCATGATGTTCAACGCCATATCAGCCATCACAGTTCCAGTCTCGTTAAAGTCAACTTGAGCAATGAACAATTGTTCTCCCTCAGCGGATGGAATGGGAGAATCCCATGTTACAACCGTCATTCCCTTATCGCGGGCTGATTTAGCTGCTGGTGCGATTTGGTCTCCAGCATTATTGGAGATCATGATTCCGTCTTGGCCTTGGGTAGTTGCGGTAGTGAGAATCTCGATCTGACCTGCTACACTGTTTTCAGGTGTGGGTCCTAAAAATTCCAATTTCCCTGGGTTTTGCAGTTCTTTGTGGGCTTCCTGAGCACCCTGATTGGCCTGATCAAAAACTAAAATTCCTAAGAATTTAGGCATCAGAACAAGATCTGCTTTCATGCCTTTCTTCGCGACAGTATGTGCCATCACGATTCCACTGGAGACCATCATCGCAGCTGCAGCAACAGCTAAAAATTTTTTCATCATGTAATTATCCCTTAAATGGAGGGTTTCATTAATTTCTAATCAACTAATCAAGAAGTTTCTCTACAAAGAAAGCTTTTTCAAATCATAGGCTATTTCCTGAATAAGTTCATTTTGAGCGAGAAGCCCTAAGGGACTCCCAGTAAGTTTTCAGGTTGGGAACCATTGCGGATAGTATTAGCAACAGGCCGATTACTCCAGTCTGAAGATGCCCAGTGATATTGCTGAGAGACATCCCGTTCCTGAGATAGAGCACGATCAGAATAGATAGGATAACACCATAAATTGAACCGGATCCACCAAAAATACTGACACCACCAAGCAGGACCATCGTGATGATATCAAGCTCAAATCCCAGACCCATGTCTCCTCTAACTGAGCCGAGCCGAGCCGCAAAGAGAATCCCTGCCAAAGCAGATATGAGCCCTGCCAAAGTGAACAGAATCAATTTGACGGCTTTCACATTAATCCCAGAGTAACGAGCCATGTCTTTGTTAATGCCAATTACGTAGACATAGCGACCAAAGCCTGTGAAGCGGAGAACGACAACGGCTAGGATTAGCAGAAGAAAAAAAATAATCACAGCCAACGGAAGAGGACCTAGAATTGGTTGCTGACCAAGTTCTTCAAACCAGCTTGGAAAAACACGAATTGATCGATCTTCCACTAAAACTCTCGCCAGGCCTCGGAAGCCAATTAGCATTGCCAGGGTTACGACGAGGGAGGGCAAGTTCATGAAAGTCACCCAAAAGCCGTTAAACAACCCTCCTAACATGCCGATCAGTAAACAAATAACCAACGCTGTGGGCATCGAAGCCCCTGTATCCACCAGCCACCCCAGGGCACATGCTGCAAGACCCATCATTGAGGCGACAGAGAGATCAATCTCTGCGTTAATGATGATAAAAGCCATGATCAAGGCGATGATGACCTTTTCAATCGAAAGCGTAAAAAGATTTATCTGATTGTCAATACTCAGAAAAGCATCAGAATTTATTGCATTTACGCTAATTGTTAGGATCAGAACTAAGCATAGAAAGCCTTCCCAACTCCTAAGATACTTCCAAACATTCATCATCAATTTCCTAGGTTTCTGGAGAACTTCGGGCTTGTTTTCTAGCCCAGTACAATTGAAAGCGCTTCATAATCACGCTGTCTGTTGCAACAGAAATTAAAATCAAGAGTCCCAACAAAGCATCTCGCCAGAATTCGCTAATCTGTAGCCAGCGGATTAGGCTGTTTTCTAACAAATCGATAAGAACTGCACCCAAGAATGCTCCAAAAGCGCTCCCGGAACCACCAAAGATATTCACACCTCCGACGACGACAGCTGCGACTGATTTGAGTTCAAAGCCGATTCCAGCAACAACGGTAATGTTTCCAAAGCGAGCTAGGAACATGAATCCAGTTAAACCCGCAAGAGCACCACAGAGAAGAAATGCAGTCAGGACCATCCGCTGATTTGCAAAGCCAGCCATTTTTGCCGCTTCGGGGTTGGAGCCAATTGCATAAAGCTTCCGACCAAATGATGTGTATTTGAGAACGATTTGGAATAGGACCACGACCACAATCATCCCAACGACAAGCACTCGTAGATGTAATCGGTCAAAGCTAATGAGGTTCAAGCTTGGGAGATCAAGCAGCCATCTCGGGAGATTGACGGTCAATACGGTTTGAGCGTCTGAATATTCCACCAACAAAGTACGGTAAAGAGCCATTGTGCCCAAGGTGACAATGATGGAGGGGATGCGGCAATAGGCTACTAAGATCCCATTGATTCCCCCCATCAACGTTCCAACTCCTACTGCGAGAAAAATTGCCAGCAGTGGGTGCATATCACCATACTGTGATAGCTGATGCCCCACAAAATAAGCTGTGAATCCGACAATGGAACCGACGGACAAATCAATATTGCGTGTTAAGACAACCATGGTTTGCCCGATAGCCAAGACCGCCATCAGGGCAACACTGGCAGAAACTCTGTTGAAAAGTCGGGCATTCAAGTAGTTTTCTATCACTGAACTGAATACGATCAGAACTAGCGCAATCAAGATCAGCAGGACCAACTCTCTCAGTTTTTCGGGTCGTAGTCCTTGAATCGGGCTCATGCGGTCTCCTGCTGTTCTCCCATCGCAAGCGACATGATGGACTCTTGAGTGGCCTGAGGACCATCCAAAATACCCATCTGTCTACCCTCACGCATCACCAATACCCGGTCACTCATTGCTAATACCTCTGGGAGATCGGAGGAAATACAGAGAATCGCCATCCCTTGGTCAGCCAGTTCACGAATCATGTTGTGTACTTCTGCCTTGGCTCCGACATCAATGCCTCTGGTCGGTTCGTCCAGAATAAAAACTTTTGGTTGTGTGTTGAGCCACTTGCTAAACATCACTTTCTGTTGATTGCCTCCGGACAGTTTGCCAACTTCGTGTGTTAAATTTGGGGTCTTGATTTGAAGTCGCTTCTTGAATTCTTCTGCAGTTGATTTTTCTGACTCAGTACGGATCAAGCCGAGTTTGCCCAAGTACCTTTTCAAAGCTGGTAAAGTTATGTTGGAAGTGATGGAAAGTGGCATTGCCAATCCCAGCTTTCTTCGATCCTCAGTCATGTACGCAATACCTAGATCTTGAGCAGCTTGAGGACTGCGAATACTCACTTTCTGCCCATCTAACTCGATCACTCCGGAGTCATTTGGTTGAATGCCGAACAAAGCCAGTCCAACATCAGTTCTCCTTGAACCAACTAATCCTGCAAAACCTAAAACTTCTCCCTGATGAAGATCGAACTCTATTCCTGAAAAAGCTGCCTCCTTGCTTAGATTTTTGACTGATAACACGCGCTTGCCGTGTTTTTTCTTTTGCCTTGTTGCATAGAATTGATCAACCTCCCGGCCGACCATCTCCCTGATTAACTGTTCACGGCTAAATTCCTTAATTAATCTGGTGGAAATGTGCTCACCATCTCGGAGTACCGTGATTCTATCCGCAATCTCAAATACTTCATCTAATCGGTGGCTGATAAATAGAACGGCTACGTTTTCTTGTTTGAGTTTTCTGGCAACCTTGAAAAGTTGCTCCACCTCGTGGTTTGAAAGAGATGCAGTGGGCTCGTCCATGATCAAAACTTTGACATTCAATGAAATTGCTTTTGCGATTTCTACGGCTTGCTGAGATGCCAAGGTAAGTCCACTGGCTGGTGCCCGTACATCCAATATCATTCCGAGATCTGAGAGGATTTTATGGGCATCGTCATACATTTTTTTCCACTGAACCCAAATTCCCCTGTTTCGGTGGCTGATGAAAATGTTTTCAGCAACATCTAGATCCGGAAAAACCATCGGCTCTTGGTAAATGGCCGCAATCCCGAGAGCTTGGGCTTCCTGTGAACTGCTAAGTTGTACACTATTCCCAGAAAACACCATCTCGCCCTCATCCGATTGCTGGATGCCGGTTAGAATTTTGATCAGAGTGGATTTTCCAGCACCGTTTTCTCCTACAAGTGCATGGATTTCCCCTGGAAAGAGTTCGAGAGACACCTCTTTGAGAGCTTGTGTCATATCAAACCGCTTCGAGAGGTTACTAACCCGGAGAATTGGAGATGGATTGGAGTTCACTTATTACTCTTCAAATTAACAGTCAGTCCATATGCCACTGAAGCGGCAGCAAGAAGGGAAAGTTTCTCTGAGAATCTATTTCGATCTTCATAATTGGTGTCCTATATTCGCCCCAGCGTCTGTTCACATCACTAGCATTGATCGCTGCAATTGTTTGCTCCAGGTCGTCCGTTTCAAAGTAGCCAAAAAGAGTAAGGCCATGCCGAAAAATTGAGTAGTTTCGAACTCCTGCATTTCGAAGCATATCAACCATTTCTGGCCATATTTCTTCATGACGCTTTTTGTATTCCTCCTCATAGCCAGGACGTACTTCTAAAACCCATGCAAATTGCTGATTCATACCACTTCCGGTTGTTTTGCAGTTGTTGGTGATGAAGACTGCCTTCTAAATTCCTGAATCCGATAAATCGAATCAGGGTTCGGAGGGCGGGGAAACGGCATGATGGTATGTTCAGGCTCGCTCCTCGGTTGCAGAGTACTTTTCCCTAGTACAATCTTTTCTTCAAACTCTTGAAAGTCTCCGTAAACTTCGAAATCAACTAGAGGCCAAGCGTCTGCTGAGGCGTATTCCAATAGAAGTAGTCGACGTGGACGATCTGAGAAATTTGGACTTGACCCATGTAGCGCTTTGACATGATGGAAACTTGCTGAACCAGCCGAACCTGTCAATTTTACTGCTGTGGAAAGATCAATGTTCTCAGAATCAGGATTAACCGATCCGCTGAATACTCCCTGGAAGTGATGGTTCAGAGTTTTGCCCTGATGGCTACCTGGAACGACCATAAGCGGAGCATTATTTTCATCAATATCATCAATCATAATGCCGACGGCCAGTAAATCGGCATTGGTGTGCGGATAAAAAGCCCAGTCTTGGTGCCAATCGACGGCTGCACCGCCATTCGCCTCTTTGATGTTGAGCTTGCTGTTTCTAAAGCGAATGTTTCCGCCAATTAATTTGCTCAGGATCTCTAGGATCTTAGGTTTTCTGACAGCCTCTGCAAAAACAGGGTGTTGTTTGTGCGGCACCTTGATTCTCTGGACCCTCGGATTCTGGCTAGAGTGATTGTGTTCCAGATCAAATTTTTCATCAGAAGTTATGTGACTCCTTGATTGTTCAATCAACTCATCTGTGGCAAGTTGAAGATCAAGAACTTCTTCTTTGTTGAACAGTCCTTCAATGCAGGTAAAACCCGCTCGCTGATACTCCTCGATCATACTCATGATTTTCTCAATGACAGATGATTGTTTCGTTTGATTTCGCGGATTTGTAGAGAGCTTCCAGAACCTGAACCGTTTTGAGGCCTACTTCATGATTCCCACAATTTCTCCGACTTTCTCCTCTACAGATGTCGATGAATCGGTTCATCGACTCTTGTGTAGAATAAGAACCAAATCCGCCATTCTTTTCAATTTGAACGAAGACATCTTCTTTATCAAAACGTCGTATTTGTAAACGTTCGCGCTCTGGTTCCACATCTAAAAGTAGCATTCCTTCGGTGCCATAGATTTTAAGATCAAGTTGCGGCGGACAGTGTTTGGGCAGTCCGGCTGCACCTGACAAAACAGCAGAGGCACCGTTGCCAAAATTAATTACCGCTGAGTCATAATAATCTGCACCGGTCTTAGAATTTACTGTTTGAGCAAATACACTCTCCGGTTCCAAGGATGTCACAAAAAAAAGGGCTGCAAGAGCATGTGAGAGCTGACCCCATCCATAGCCCCCTGCACGATTTGGGTCTGCCCATGTCGATGAATGAGGTCGGTACATGTGCGTTTCTGTTTCCACCATCGGCTCCCCACCAAAAAGATCCATTAAGGCAGAAGACATGTGTAAGGCAACGTGCTGGATATTACCAATACTTCCCACTGCCACTTGATCGGCAGCAGACTCCATGTAGTGGGTATGATTCAGGCCATAAGGCGTCATCAACGTTTTCCCAGTTTTGCGAGCAATTGAGCACAGTGCTTCTGCATCTTCAGTCGAGGTTGCCATTGGTTTTTCAACCAAAACATGACAGCCCTTTTCTAAGGCATACTTGGCATGCTCTGCATGAAAAACATGCGGCGAAGCCACGATTACACCATCTGGTTGGAGTGTATATAATTCTGTATGGTCTTCGCTGACGAATGGAATCTCAAAGTGTTTTTGAATTTGTTGCAGTTCTGCTGAGCCGATTCTTGAAACCCCAACAAGCTCTGCGTTTGAATTGGCTAGGATATGAGGAAGATGAAACTCACAGGCCCACCATCCAGCTCCCACTACAATAATTTTTGATTTTTTGCTCATTGTGAATTTACCGGATCAAAGCATTGAAAAATTTGACCTCAATTTTTCAAACGGACTATAGAATCACTTTTTTTGGAAAAACTGAAAGGGCCGCCAGATTATTTCGGGATTTTTCTTTGATTAATGGCTCAAAAATCTTGCACTGAACTGTGTCATATATGATATAGCTGGCAATTCATATTACACTCCTTTGATTTGTTCAATAAAAAAACTTGGGGGGCGATCAATGATCACTTGGCAGGAATCTAATATAGAGCGACCAAAATCCTTGGTACAGATCGCTGCTGATGCAATCCGGAGGGGAATTATACTGCGTGAGTTGGTCTTGGGGCAGCCTCTCACAGAGGCTGGTTTAGCAAAAACGCTTGGAATCAGTAAAACTCCGGTCAGAGAGGGGCTATCCCTGTTGCGTTCAGAAGGCCTTGTGGTCGCAGAGCAGCATCGTGGCTATCGAGTTTTTAGTATGACCCAAGAAGAACTGGTTGATTTTTGTGAATTGCGTTTTGCTTTGGAATCTCAAGCACTGCGCTATGCAGTCCAGCGTCAACCACTCAAGCTTGCTAAACAACTCCAGCAAATCTTAACCGAAATGAAGGCGAACTTCAGTCCGGAGAATCGTGAAAAGTACTTTGAGTTGGACACCAACTTTCACAAGAGCTTTTTTCGCTGTGCTGAAAGTAGATTCCTGCTTCAACATTACGAGAATATCAATGCGATTATTGAGACGGTGCGCCACTATATTTCCGGGACCGATCAAGCAACGGGAAATGCTTATGAAGATCACAAAAAGATTACGGAATGCCTGATGAATAGTGATCTCGTGGGTGCACTTGGACATTTGGAAGCACATATTGTCAACTGGTCCAAACGCAGCAATCTTAAAGCAAATATCTCAGAGGTCATACAGTAAACGAAAGCCGACAGTTTTCACTTTTTGCCAATTTTTTCTTGCTATCCTCTTCCTGCAAGAGTACCAAATTTGCTGAATGTCTCCCCCAGTCCTTCATGTTCCCAAAAACCCTATTGACGAATTTTCATGAGTGCCGCAACCCGACAGCCCATCCGCTTGAAAGACTACAAGGTCCCTCCTTACTTGATTCCAAATACAAAACTCCGATTTGAACTTGGAGAAGAAAGCACAGAGGTTCAGTCGATTCTGACTTTACAAAGAAACCCTCTTGCCAAAGAAGAAGATCGCTTGTTGCGCCTCCACGGAGAAGGTATTGAACTCTTGGAGCTGAAACTCAATGGTGCTGTATTGCGTGAGGCGGATTATCAAAAAGACGAAGAATTTTTGACAATCAAAAACTTTCCAGACGAGGGAGAATTATCGATTCGGACTCGTATCAAACCTCAGGACAACACGACTCTGGAGGGTCTTTACAAGTCTAATGAACTCTTCTGTACGCAATGCGAGGCAGAGGGTTTCCGTCACATCACCTACTTCCTCGATCGCCCTGACGTCCTCTCCAGATACACGACCACAATTGTCGGTGATCAGCTGGCTTATCCTACCTTACTATCCAATGGGAACCCTATCGACTCAGGAAGCTTGTCAGATGGACGCCACTATGTGACTTGGGAAGATCCATTTCCAAAACCAAGTTACCTATTCGCCCTTGTTGCAGGAAATCTGGAATGTCTGGAAGATTCCTTCCAGACAGTTTCAGGCAAGCAGGTAGCCCTGAGAATTTATACGGAGCATGGTTACAAGGAGCAGTGTCATCATGCGATGGAATCATTGAAGAAGGCGATGCGTTGGGATGAGGAGCGGTTTGGTCTAGAATACGATCTCGAAATCTACATGATTGTCGCTGTTCAAGACTTTAACTTCGGAGCAATGGAAAACAAGGGGCTGAACATTTTCAATGCTCGATACATCCTCTCACGATTTGACACTGCAACCGATGAAGATTTTGAAAACATCGAGAGTGTTGTTGCTCATGAGTACTTTCACAATTACACGGGGAACCGAGTCACTTGTCGTGATTGGTTTCAACTGAGCTTAAAAGAGGGCTTGACCGTATTTCGTGATCAGGAATTTACCTCGGACTTGAACTCTCGACCCGTCAAACGAATTCAAGATGTCAGATTTTTGCGAGATTACCAATTTCCAGAAGATGCAGGTCCCACTGCCCACCCTGTCCGACCAGAAAGTTTCCTAGAGATCAATAATTTTTACACTGTTACTGTCTACGAAAAGGGAAGCGAATTAATTCGCATGTTGCAAACCCTGATCGGACGTGAGGCCTTCACCCAAGGTGTGCAACACTATTTAAAAAAGCATGATGGACAAGCGGCCACAGTCGAGAATTTTCTGGAGGCTATTGCAGAGAGTTCACGGACGGATCTGGAACCCTTCCGGGCTTGGTATCGTCAGGCTGGCACGCCTAGAGTTTCTGTTCGAGGGCAGTACTCTGAAAATAAGCAAGAATATGAGCTTCATTTCGAACAATCCTACCCCCAACTGAGCGCTGCAGGGGAGCGGCAGGCTGTTCCGATACCAATTCAAATTGGTTTGTTGAACAAAGCAGGTGGGAGCATCGCATCCTCACAAACGGACGTGTTTTTACTTGAAAAACCCAAAGATCGCTTGGTGCTGACTGAAATTTCAGAGCAGCCCATTCCGTCGTTGCTTCGGCAATTCTCGGCCCCTGTGCGTTTGGGATATGACTACTCACCCGAAGAGTTGGCGTTGCTGTACCAAAGGGATTCTGATGAGTTCAATCGCTGGGATGCGGGCCAGCGTTTGGCAACGATGGTGATTGAGCAGAGCCTTCAAAGTCTGCAACAGGGACAACCCCTAAGAGAGCCAACCCTGCTTTTGGAAAGCTTCGAGGCGATCTTGCGGTCAGGGCATGCGGATCTCTCTTTCTTGAGCCAACTATTGACCTTACCCTCTGAAGGCTACTTGAGTGCTCAGTTCCAACCCATCTCACCGAATCAGCTTCGGGAGGCTCTTTGGGGGTTGCACGATGCATTGAGCATCCAACTTAGTGAGATTTGGCAGCAGAAGTACGAAGAGACCGAGCAACCGCTTGCGGATAGTTTAACTGCAGAGGCTATTGGCAAGAGACGCTTCCGTAATCTTTGCTTGAGTTACCTCGGAAGAAGCCAAAAAACCACTGGGGAAGAATTAGCATTCCACCAATTTGAGCAGAGCCAGAATATGACTGAGGCAATGGGCGCTTTGAATGTGTTGACTCATCAATCAGGGCCACTTCGTCAGCGGGCATTGGAATCTTTTTATCAAAAGTGGCAGAACGACGCGTTGGTGTTGGACAAGTGGTTCAGGATTCAAGCAGCCTCGCGCAGAGAAAACGTACTTGATGAGGTTGAAGGCTTACTGAAACATGAAAAGTTTAGTTATCGCACTCCAAACCGTGTGAGAGCCTTGGTTGGTGGGTTCAGCCAGGGTAATTTTTTCCGTTTTCATCAAGAAGATGGCAGAGGCTATCAGTGGTTGGCCTCCCAAATCCAAGCACTGGATAAGAGCAATCCCCAAGTTGCCGCAAGGTTGCTCACCCCATTGGTACGCTGGCAACAGTTCGCTGAACCATTTCAAAGCAAAATGCATCAAGCGCTTCAGCAAATCGCGAATACTTCAGATCTATCAAAAGATGTGTTTGAGATTGTCAGCAAGAGCCTGGGTGAATCAGCATGAGTTCACAAGAAGAACAATCCTCGCCGACCAGGTTACTTTTGATTCGGCATGCCCAGACAGAGTGGAATATCCAACGCAGATTTCAGGGTCATGGAGATAGTCCCATAACTGAAGAGGGACAGGAACAGCTCCAACGTCTGAAATCCAGACTGGCTGGACTAGAATTTGATGTGGTCTATTCTAGTGATCTTAGGCGCACCATAGAAACCTCCCAAATGCTTTCTGGGAAACAGAGAGTCGAGGAACCACGTTTGAGAGAGCGAGGAGTAGGTATTTTGGAAGGCCTGAATTTAGAGCAAATCATGGCGGAGCATGCTGAGGCATTTCGAGCTTTTCGGTCTGGAGACAAGGACCATCAAATTGAGGGGGGCGAGAGCTTACAAATTGCCCTCAATCGAGCTTGGACATTTTTGGAGGAGATGCCTGAAAAACACCCTGGGGCAGAACTCGCAGCCGTCTCACATGCAGGGCTGATTCGGCTGATTTGCAAACAGATCTTAGGCCTTGCGCTGGATGCTCCTAATTTTTTTCAGATCCCCAATACGAGCCTGACCCAACTCGTCTTTTCACCAAAAGATCGTAGCTGGAGTCTTGAATGTTTGGCTGATACTACGCATCTTCAGCCTGTGTTTGACCCTCTTGTGGTGATTTAGCCCATGGCATCTATTTTCAGTCGAATTATTCAAGGTGAGCTACCTTGTGAAAAAATTGATGAAACAGACAACGAGATCTGTTTTCTCGACATCTCTCCTTTCACTGAAGGGCACACGCTAGTGATCCCCAAGCGTGAAGTAGCTCGATTTGAGGAACTTCCTGAAACGGAAGCACTCAGCCTGATGCAGACAATGCAGCGAGTGGCCAAAGCCGTCTGCAAGGCTTATGGAGGCTCTGATTACAATATTCAGTTGAATAATGGACCAGATGCAGGCCAGGAAGTTCCTCATGTTCATTTTCACATCATCCCTCGTCCAGATGGACTGCGAGTTCCCAAGCTAGGTAAATATGCCGATGGGCAAATGGCTGAGGTAGGGGCTCGCATACGCGCCTGTCTAGATAGCTGAACGAATGAAGTCTCTGCTCTTGGAGAACGAAGCTAGATGTTGAGCCCATCTTCTCCAGTTCAGCAATTAGCAGCGGTCGACATTGGTAGCAAAGCCGTTCGGATGGTTCTTGGCAATTTCAATAGCGAGGGACATCTTCAAATTCAGCAGCGATGGCGAGCTTTTCTAAGCCTAGGCGCATCGGTTTTCCGAGGCCAATCCATTCCTGCAGCACAAATTCTCGCCCTACAGCAAGTCCTTCAATCTTTCCAACACTCCCTTCCGCAAGACACTCCTTGGTCTATTTCTGCGACAAGTGCCTTCCGAGAAGCCAAAAACCGCGATGAAGCCCACCAACAATTAGCTAGACAAGGTTTTCAGATTCGGGTTTTGACTGGCTTGGAAGAAGCAGAATTGATTCATCATCTCTTCCGAAGACAATGGCCTGAGTTGTCTGGGACAACCCTACATGCCGATTTGGGTGGGGGAAGCTTGGAATTGTCTTTAGAACAAGATGCGCAACTGCTGTGGCAGGATAGCTTGCCACTCGGAGTCTTGCGTGCTGGCAAAAAGCCCGATTTATCCAGCCTTGAGGTCCTTACAGAAGCCTTTGCAAAAGTAAGTCTGAACCATCGTCAGTTAGTAGTTTCAGGGGGAAGCGCCAGGGAATGGGGTGAACAACTCGTCTCAGAAGGGATATTCGGCGCTCATGAGCAAGGACGAAGTATTTTTGAATACCAGTTCTTGCCTCTGAGAAAAGCAAAGACCAGATCGGCCACGATCTTCTCGAGGCTGATTGAGATGTGGAAACCAGAACAGGTCGTTATTCCCCGTATCGGTCTCAAAGAAGGATTGTTATTGAATTTGGCAGAGGAGCTTCGTAATGAGGAGTGTCGCTTGAGTTTGGGTAAGGAAGTGCCTGTGCTTCAAGTCCATCTGCCTCAAGTGGAGGTAGGCAGTTGAAATCACGGCAAGCTCAACAGCTGGATCGCATCTAACATTTGATCATCGTAAAGTCCAAACATCATTCGGATCGCCTGAATCATGAAAGGCATTCCCAAGAGTAGGAAGATGAACCCCATCATTAATGTCAGGGGGAACCCCACGACAAAGATTTGAATCTGTGGAACGGAGCGGGAAAGGAGCCCCAAAATCAAGTTGGTGATCAGGAGCGCGATGATGAGGGGAGCCCCTAACTGAAAACCAATGGAAAAAATCCCAGAACTCAGCTGAATCATCATGCTCGCCAAGTCATCCCCCATGCTCGCCTGCCCCACAGGAATCAACTGGTAGCTTCTCACCATTGCCTGCACGACCAATGCAGGACCATCCAGACTCAGGAACACCAGTGATGCGATCAGGGTCTCCAGCCGAGAGAGCAGCGAAACCTGCTGCATCGAAGCGGGATCGAACACGTTTGCTATGCTCAAGCCCATCTGGAATCCGGTCATGGCTCCGGCGAATTCAACTGCGGCAAAGAGGAGTTTCCCGATCAGGCCAAGGGTCACTCCAATCAACAACTCGCTGAAAACCAACATCAAAAAATGATGAATTTGCTCTGGTAGAACGGAGGGGGAGGGCAGAAAGGGATTGAGAATCAGGGAGAAAACAAGAATAACGACGATTTTGATCTGGGCGGGGATATTGGAACTGCCGAAAATTGGTGCAGTCATCAACACCCCACCAACCCTAATCAATACAAGCAGAAAAACTAGAAGTTGCGAAGCATCATAGCTTAGCAGATTTGCCATGCTGGCGCCTGAATCCTAATTTAGTCTCGGTAGTTCCCAGCGTAGTTGGTGTCTTCACTAAATCCGCCGACTCCGCGATTGCGATTCGCACGTCGTTCCTGTTCCATTTGTGCTTCAAGGCTCAGTCGGGTGAATGGAAGAGCCATTAGACGTTTCTTGCCAATCCACTGTCCTGTTTCTTCGCACCAACCATACTCCCCGCTGTCCATCCTCTGCAGAGCATCCTTGATCTGTTGTAGGCGCTCAATTTCTCTGCTCTCAATCAAGCTGTTGAGAGTTTGCTCCTGGGAGATGACGGAGTGATCCACCTCATCTCCAACCTCAAACTCTGTCTCTTCGTGTGTAGCGTTGAGCCGCTCTTCAATTTCCTCCATTTGGCTCAACAGCATTGCCCGGATTTCCTGCATCTCCTCAGCAGCCATTGCTTCTTCGCTATCAATTTCGTCAGGGGTATCCAAGTCCTGCTCGTCCATACTCATTTCCGGGTTCTCCTTTAGAAATGCAATTCAATGCGTTTAATTGAGAGGGAGCACGAGGCCCTTCAGATTTTAGGCCAGTCGTGCAAAAGGGCTCAAATTTCTACCATCTTTTTGTAGGGATGCAACACAAAATTTAGGATTTCTTTAAAATTGCCGCAGAAAAGCCCATCCAATGCCTTGAAGGGAGCAATTGCCAAAAACCTTTTTGTGCTTCTTGAATCCCTTCAGGTAGTACTCCCCATGAGATTGTCTGTAGTCCAAGCTCTTCGGATAATTGCAAAGGCAACTGGGTTTCTTCTGGTTCCAGCGAGCAGGTCGAATAGGCAATCCAGCCACCCTTCCTGACCACCCGTGCTGCTTCTTTGAGAAGTTTCTCTTGGAGTTCAGTCTGCCGCAACAAACTCTTCAGATTTTCCACCCACTTGATGTCCGGACTCTTCCGGATGGTTCCCGTCGAAGAACAAGGGACATCCAGCAGGATACCATCCATTGATCCACTGGGGAGCGGTAGCTGTGTCCCATCGGACTGCATCATGGACCTGGATAGATTGAGTCTCTGCATATTTTGGCGGACTTTCTTCAAGCGAGAAGCTGAGACATCATTCAGCAGAAATTGATATGGATAGTCCTGAGACAACTGAAACCCTTTTCCACCTGGAGCAGCGCAAACATCCAGAATCGTTCCTTCCAGAAATGGTCTGATGGACTGGCAGAAGGCATAAGAAGAAGCATCTTGGGCGTAGATCATGCCCTCCTTGGCCATTGCGGTGTTCCAAACTCCCTGGCTCTTCTGCAGTACGGTCAATTCTGGGAAAACAGGGTGCGCTTCCCAATCAATTTCGATGGCCTCAAGCTGTTGACGAATCGAAGCAACATGCTCAATTCGACTCGGAGCCAGTGTTAGATTGGGCAAAAGGTTGTTTGCTTCACAGATTTGTTCTGTGGCTTCCACACCATAACTTTTGATCCAGCGTTCCACCATCCAATCCGGATGCGAGGTCCGGGTGGCAAGTGGTCTCTGTGCTGGCTGCAATAATCCTGATTGTAAATCCCGTTGCAGTTGACGAAGGATCGCATTGACCAGACCGGTTCGCGCTTCCAAACGATGCAATCGCACCAATTCAACAGCTTGATGGATTGCATGGTGCTGCTTCGAACTGCGCAGGAAAATTAACTCGTAGGCCCCAATCAGCAGGATCCCTTGCAACACATCCTGGAGCTTGGACCATGGAAGTCGACATCTCTCCTGAACCTCTGCCTGGAGCCAACGATGGTGGCGCAACACTCCCTGCAACAAGTGTGTTTGGTGTCGATTGTCTGCGCTTGGGCTGAATTCTGCCTGCCGAATCGACTGCCAGTCTCTTTGTTTCTTGAATTGAAGATAACTGCGCAAGGCCAGTAATTGTGGAGTTTGGGGACTGTTTTTTGATGGATGGCTCATGAAGAAATCTCAGGGTGTGAACGCTATTTGCATCGTTGCTCAGCAACCTTAGAACCCAGATCCCTCAACGTCAAATAAAAGTAAGCCATGGGAGCCGTTCTTAACCAAGATGAGGTAGATGCACTGCTGCGCGGGGTGTCCGGTGATGACATGGACATGGATGATGAAGAGGATGAGTACGACCCGGAGGAAGTCGTCCCCTTTGACCTGACTGCTCAGGATCGTATCATCCGTGGTCGCATGCCGACCCTGGAAATCATTCATGACCGCTTTGTCCGACTATTTCGACTGACCCTCTCCAATGCGCTGCGCAAGGTCGTCGATATCAGCGTGCGCTCCACAGAACTGATCAAATTCGGGGAATTCTTGAAGACACTGCCGGTGCCTTCGTCCATGA
>WTIF01000389.1:2071-3954 GCA_011522845.1 Deltaproteobacteria bacterium | reverse complement strand
TCAGAATTTCAGATTTAACCGTTCCTTAACTTTATTCTCATCAGATTCAAATCAGATTTTAATATTGTTATTAGGAATTTAACTCAACGCTAGTCAGCTCAAATATCTGCAAAAAGATCGAATACGGTTTATTTTCATGAATATTCTCTTTGTAAACTCTACAAACCAGTGGGCAGGAATAAAAACTTGGATGGCCCATCTTGGCCTCTTTCTTCATCAACGCAGTCACAGCGTTAGATTTATTTGTCGCAACGCAGATGCATTGGTGAATTTTTGCCAACAACAGTCGATACCATGTACATCGCTCCGCTTTGGGGCTGACTATAACCCCTTCACAGTATCGCGGCTTATTTCAATTATGAAGAGAGATAAAACAGACCTACTGGTGACAAATATCTCAAAAGACATTCGGACAGCAGGAGTAGCAGCGAGGATTTTAGGAATAGCACATGTAAATCGCTTGGGATTGCCAACTGATCTTAAGAACTCTTTTCGTCAAACTTGGGAATATAGACATTGGGTAGATGAAGTCATTGTACCAAGCACCTCACTCGCAAAGGCTTTTCTACTACGAGATGAACTCTGTGGGAAGGTCATAAATTTTCCAAATGTGGTGAAAGAAGTTGTTGATCAACCTTCAAATAACGAAATACCGCAACTGGCCATTGTAGCCCAGCTTAGCCGTCGCAAGCAGGTACATTTGGTGATAAACGCTTTATCACAACTGCGTCATTTGCCTTGGCACCTGCACATTGGTGGATTCGGACCAGAGGAACAAGCCTTAAAGAGTCAGGTAGAAGATCTAGATTTAAACTCAAAAATCAGCTTTTATGGATTTGTAGATCCCTACTTCTTTTTGCGCGATAAGGATGTAGGAATTCTTTATTCAACGTCAGAGGGTATGCCTAACGCTGTTTTAGAATACATGGCAAGCGGCTGCGCCGTAGTTGCATCTGACCTGCCCAGTCTCCAAGAAGTGATCCAGCATAATGAAAATGGGATGCTTGTTGATCCTAATGATACAGAGAATTTTCAAGAAACTCTTACCTTACTCTTGACTAACAGAGCAAAGCGTATTTGCTTGAGTAAAAAGGCACTACGTAAAGTGCGAGAAGACCATTGTCTACCAATAATTTTCAAGCAGATTGAAAAAAATTTCAGCGAATTGATTGAAGCAAAAACTTCGCGATATCAATTACAACTTGCCTAACCAACTCAATCGAAAATTTCCTTCAACCTTCGATACAAATCTCCCTTTTGCTCGATTCCCAGTCCCGGTTCTTGCTGGGGCTTGATGCGGCCTTCTACAATTTCATAGCCATCGGCAAAGCCCCCAAATGGTTGGAAAACGCCTGGGTAACTTTCGGAGCCTCCGGTTTGCAATCCTGCTGCTATGTTCAACGCAAGTTGATGCCCACCGTGAGGAATGAGCCTCCTTCTACTCCACCCAAAGCTTTCAATCATCTCAATAATTTGAAGATAGTGCGTTAGTCCATAAGAGAGTGCGGGATCCAGTTGGATCCAGTCTCGGTCTGGCCTAAGGCCACCATGTCGAAGCAGATTCTGGAGACCATGCTTTGAAAACAAGTTTTCCCCTGTTGCGAGAGAAGAAACATAACTTTCAGCAAGGATTGCATGTGAAAGAAAATCATCGGGATCCAACGGTTCTTCGTACCACATCAAATCGTAAGGATGAATGGCTTCCGCAAAAGCAAGAGCCTCTTTCAGGTCAAATCGAGCATTAGCGTCCACACACAAGTTCTTTCCAAAACCAACCACGGAGAGAGCTGCATCAATTCTTCGTAAATCTTCCTCAATCGAGTCACCTCCAACCTTCATTTTCATGACTTTGTAGCCCTGCTCCTGATACTTTTTGAACTCAT
>WTIF01000389.1:0-1971 GCA_011522845.1 Deltaproteobacteria bacterium | reverse complement strand
CCAACCTTCATTTTCATGACTTTGTAGCCCTGCTCCTGATACTTTTTGAACTCATCTTTCAGTCCCTCATATCCCTTACCCGGATAATAATATCCACCGCCTGGGTACACAAAAATTTGCTCATCAAACTGGTTATCGTTGAACTGTTCAGAGAGAATCTTCCAAAGTGGCTTTTCGTAAGCTTTTGCGTAGACATCCCAGAAGGCCATGTCCAAGGCTCCTGCTGCGACAGCACGATCACCATGTCCACCAGGTTTTTCATTCTGCATAAATACAGACCAGCACTTCAAAGGATCCATTACTCCGTTGTCATCAAGCAAAGAATCAGGTGAAACCTTATGAAGTCGCGGCATAAAACGATTCTTAATTATACCCTCTTGAGCATACCTCCCATTCGAGCAAAACCCATATCCGTTAACTTGATGTCCATTATTTTCGAAGGTTACTTTGATGACAGAGACTGTCATTTCATCAAATGAGATCACTGCATTTCGAATAGAGGACTGAATTGATGCTGAAGCTGTTTCAATGGTGAATAGTCGTTTCATGCATGTCTCCTTGTTCAAAGAAATGATTATAGAACAAACCTTTCCTCTGGATTAATTCATTAAAATCCCCAAATTCTTTGATTGTTCCATTCTCAAGAAATATTACCTGATCGACATTTCGAATAGAGGAAAGTTTATGAGCGATTAATATTGACGTTTTATTTGTTAATAAGTTCGTTAAAGCAGAAGTAATTAGCTGATCATTCATTGGATCTAAAGCACTGGTGGGCTCATCCAAAATAAGAATTTTAGGGTTCTTCAATATTGCCCGAGCAATAGAAATTCGCTGTCTTTCTCCTCCTGATAACAAACTACCACGTTCACCAACATTTGTTTCATAGCCAGAAGGAAGTTGCATAATCTTATCATGAATGAAAGAAAGTTCCGAAGCTCGTATTATGTCATTCTTAGAAGCTACAGGATTACCAATCAAAATGTTTTCATAGATTGATCCTGAAAACAAAAAGGGTTCTTGAGGCACAATTGCGATTAAACTGCGTAAATACTGGAGGTCATAACTCTTAATATTGATGCCATCAATAAATATGTCTCCTTCTTGGACATCGTAAAATCTAGGAATTAATGAGATAAGTGTTGATTTTCCAGATCCAGATTTACCAGTAATAGCTAATGAAGTTCCAGATTCAATTTCAAAGCTAACATTATTCAGTGCTAATCTTTTGTCATAGCTGAATGAGACTTTATTAAAAGAAATTGTTCCAGATTGGTTTGTCTTAAATATTGGTTTGTCAGAATTTGCGATAGTGGGTGATAGGGAAAGTATATCATAAATTCTCTCAAGAGCTGCTTGTGATTGGGAGATCGTAGCCTGCATTGCAGCTAGTTTACTCAAGGGATCAAAGAGTTGCCGTTGCATCAGTATGAAAGTTACCAGTTCACTGATCTTTATTTCTAGCCACCCATGAATAAAAGCAAAGGATCCAACAAGGATAACAATCAGTGGGGCTGTATGGACAATCAGAGCGTTTGCCACCTGCGACCAGGAAGTTAATCTTCCCATGGTTGTACTTTTGTCCATAAGATTCACACTAAGATCTGTGAATCTTCGTGTAAAATAATCTTCTGCAGTAAAGATCTTGATGATATTGAAGTTGATAAAGCTTTCAACACTAGCAGCGGATAGTATTGAATTTTTTTCTTGGGATTCTTTTGCAAACCTTTTTATCCTTAACCCAATTTTGCCAAGAATCAAAGCGTGGAATGGAACTAAAAAAACACTTACTAAGGCTAAAATCCAATTAGTGAGCAAAAAATAAACGAATATAAATAGTATAACGCCTATATGAAGCCATGAAGTAACCATAACTTCATTAATGAATTGTTCACACCTTGATATATCTGAGATTACTCTTGCGGTAAGTTTACCAGATTGAAATTTCGAGAAAAAGGAATGGGATTGAAG
>WTIF01000046.1 GCA_011522845.1 Deltaproteobacteria bacterium | reverse complement strand
AATATTGAGGAAAAGTTTTTGGAATCAACAAGAACAGAATAGACCTAGCGGCCACTGCGTACGGAACTCTTGAACTGGCTGATGATTTGATTTCGCTTGTGTAGCATCTGCTTGAGTTGGAGATTCTCTTGCTCCAGCATAGCAACCCTTGACTTCAGTTGACCGACCTCGCTCTCATCATACTCCACTTCTGCAACCGGATCTTCATACTGACGATCTGTCGGGAACAACTCGCCCTGCTCTTTCTCCTCAGGCGCTACCTGAAAAAAGGAAACCTCCTTGTCTAAGTCGTAGACTTCTTGAGAATCCCCGTCTTTCTCAAGATCGTAGTAGCGTAGATGATCGACTACCTGATCCTCCCTTCGATCCAACAGCAGCCAAATCAGCAGAGCAGGCATGGCGATGATCAAATAGAGCAGAAGCCCTGCGAAAATCGCGACAATCACGTTAATTTCGAGCTCTTCTCCACCAATCCCAGAGACAACCTGCTCCGACGAGCCAGAGAACTCAGTAAAGCCGAAATAAACACCGATCAAACACAATAGGGACCAAACGATCAGTAGCCATTTGGCAAAATTTCTCATGCCTTTGTATCCAGATTTTTGAAGGAAGAACGGTGGGGTTTTGAGAGATTGAACATACCAAGATGGAAGTATCGGTTCAAATGATTTCCAGTTTGAACCAAACTTCTATTGAGTAGTTTCTAGCAAGAATCTTGGGGCGCTATAAATGAATTTTCATTCAGGAGAAACCTCTCCCTGTCGTTAAGTTCAGTGCAGGTTGTGCTTGGTTCCCAGCTCAGGCTCACTGTCATCAACGACTGTGCAGATAACCCACTCAAGGGTCGTGATTCGCTGTTCTAGCTGCTTGATCTTGTGTTCCTGCACCTCTAGCAGTGCTTGCAATTCGTGGTTAGTTTTACCTTCCATTTACTCCCTTGGTGGTCAGTGCTCTTGTGAAGCACTATGGCGCATCCATCTACATAAATTATGTTTTGTCTATCTTATATGCGGCACAATCTGGGCCACCAATCACTCAAAATAAAAGATTTAAAAAAATTTGAATCTCACAACGCCCTCACTGAGAAACTTCAAATGGTTTATTTCCAGAAAAAAACTCAACAACGCTGGCATTCTTGAAAGAAAGTTTTTTTCTGGTTGTCTCTTCGCAAACTGGAGTTCATTCTGGAAAATCATCTTTTCACAGCAGATTTCGCTACTCTTTCCGCAAAGTTCCAAATCATCTGATCCAAGAACGGTCTCGACAACTCTGCACACTATAACAACCCAACACCTCCTGCTTGCCCATGTTTTCCTGGTTTGAAGATCGTCTGAACCCATTTCCCAATGAAGAACCAACTCAGCCACCTCAAGGACTGGTGGCTTTCTGCTGGCACTACGCCAAGCCCGCAGGTCCCTGGTTATTCCTAATGTCAGCCATCACCGCACTAATATCCATTGGAGAGGTCTACCTGTTTGGGTTCCTGGGCAACATCGTCGATTGGCTGGCGGCAAGTGGACAGGAAGGATTTCTGGAGCGTGAGGGAGGCAAGTTGATCTGGATGGGGGCTGTACTGCTGATCGGCCTACCAGCAATCGTCCTGTTGCAATCTCTACTGATTCACCAGACGCTGCTCGGCAACTTCCCGATGATCGCCCGTTGGCAGATGCACCGCTACCTGCTCCGGCAGAGCATGGGCTTCTTTGCCAATGAATTTGCTGGTCGAGTGGCTACCAAGGTGATGCAGACCTCGCTCTCCATTCGTGAAAGCGTGATGAAGCTGCTCGACGTCTTTGTCTACGTGAGTGTCTACTTCATATCAATGATGGTGCTGGTCGCTTCCGCAGACTGGGTACTGGCGTTACCGCTACTGCTGTGGGTAATTGTTTACACCACACTCATTCGCTACTTCGTACCTAGGCTCAAGAAAGTCTCCAGTGACCAAGCAGACGCTCGTTCGTTAATGACCGGACGAGTTGTTGATAGCTACACGAACATCACCACGGTCAAACTGTTTTCCCATGCGGGTAGGGAAGCCTCTTATGCTAGAGAGAGCATGGAAGGATTTCTGGGAACCGTGCATCAGCAGATGCGACTGGTGACCAAGTTTCAGTTCGCAGTTTACTTCAACAACGCCTTCCTGGTGTTTGCCGTATCCGCTCTGGCCATTTGGCTCTGGCTTGGATCTGTGGTGTCCGTTGGTTCAATTGCCATTTCGATTGCGCTGTGCCTACGCATCAACGGGATGTCACAATGGATCATGTGGGAAGTCTCTGGCCTGTTCGAGAATATCGGGGTCGTGCATGACGGCATGACAATGATGGTCAAGCCACATGAAGTCGTAGATCAACCAAAGGCCCAACCGCTGGATGTGCCACGAGGGCAGATTGAGTTCGAACATATCGGCTTTCACTATGGGAAGGCCAGCGGTGTGATTGATGACTTCTCTTTGAAGATTGCCTCTGGTGAAAAAATTGGTCTGGTAGGACGCTCCGGAGCCGGCAAGACCACACTGATGAACCTACTCCTGCGCTTCTATGACCTGGAACGAGGACGAGTTTTGATTGATGAACAAGACATCGCCCAAATGACGCAGGAGAGTCTGCGTAGCTGTATTGGTGTGGTCACTCAGGACACTTCGCTGCTGCATCGCTCCATTCGTGAGAACATCGCCTACTCAGCTCCAGAAGCAACTGACGAGCAAGTGATCGAAGCAGCTCGCAAGGCCAATGCCTGGGAATTCATTCAGGAGCTGGAGGATTCAACAGGTCGGAAAGGTCTGGATGCCCATGTCGGTGAGAGAGGTGTGAAACTCTCCGGAGGACAGCGTCAACGGATTGCGATCGCTCGAGTCTTTCTGAAAGACGCTCCGATTCTTGTATTGGATGAAGCAACCTCTGCGCTGGATTCAGAAGTAGAAGCCGCCATCCAGGAAAACTTATTTCAATTGATGGAGGGCAAGACCGTGATTGCCATCGCGCATCGACTCTCCACGATCGCCCAGCTGGACCGTTTGGTTGTGATTGACGCAGGTAACTTGATCGAGTCTGGTAGCCACGACGAGCTGGTTCAGAATTCCCGCATCTACGCTGATCTCTGGGCTCGTCAATCTGGTGGGTTTCTAGCTCCGGAAGAATACGAAGAGAAAACTCAGGCAGCCTGAGGGATTTTCTCTGGTTCTTCCAGTTGGTTTATGGACCCACTCACTTGCGAATTCATCACTTCTCCGTTGATATTGGTTGATTGTCTCCACTCTCTAGGCTGGAGACCTCAACTAAGCTTAGCACATTCAATCCGCAGCGGATTTCAAACGAGGTAGTGAGGAAATGACAGCAGAGAAACAAACCGATCTGTACGTCTCGTGGGACGAATACCACAAAAAGATCGAAGAGTTGGCCATCAAGGTGTATCAAGACGGATATGACTTCAGTCAGATCGTTTGTATTGCAAAGGGCGGATTGCGGGTAGGAGATATTTTTGCACGGTTGTTCGACAAGCCTCTCGCCATTCTTTCTGTGGAATCATATCGGGGCGATGGTGTGAAGAACGAGCAGGGTTCAATGACCTTCTCCAGAGATCTCGCTCAAACCACTCCGAACCTTGGAAGCCGGGTGATCCTTGTGGATGATCTGGCAGACTCAGGCATCACTCTGGAAAAAAGCTTGAAGTGGTTGAATCATTTCTACGGATTCTATCTAGACGAAGTCCGTACCGCCGTGCTCTGGATGAAAGGAGTTTCACAGTACAAGCCGGACTATTACGTAGACTACCTTGAGGACTCTCCCTGGATTCATCAACCGATGGAAAAGTATGAGTCGATGAGCGTGACGGATTTGCTTTAAATCTTCCATCTCATACACGGGTAGTTCTGACAGACCAAAGTAAGATTGATCCAACGACTGGAGCCCAACAGATCTACCGGCTAGCATCAAGTTTGTGGTTCCAGTTTCTCTAC
>WTIF01000361.1 GCA_011522845.1 Deltaproteobacteria bacterium | reverse complement strand
CGATGGTGCTGCTCCGAGAATATCTAAGTCAATCAAAATGAGTTTGGGAGGTGCGCAGTTGTGGGTGATTTTAAAACCTTGATCACTCAGGACTGACCCTGCAGAGGCATATCCATCCATGGAGGCAGCTGTGGGCACGCAACAATAAGATCGGCCAGCCTTGAAAGCAGCGAATTTAACAAGATCATTCAAAACGCCTGTCCCTACAACTACGGGGATCAAATTATCTGAGCGTAATTCATCTGATAATTTTTGAGCAGTTTCTACAGTAGGTCTTGGCTGAGGGTTTGCTGGGAACAAATATTTTTCAACTTCATATCCAGCCTTCTGAAGTTCACTCTGAGCAGCCAATCCCCCTGCTGACCAAGTGTTTTCATCAGCAATTAGCATCACTTTAGGCTGCCCAAAGTGATGCAACAACTTTTCTGGTAGATTTTTGAGGGCGGAAGGCTCAATGAAAACCTCTCGGATTGTCTGCGACTTCGGAACAAATTCGGCCAGAAGTTGTACCAGGACTTGATTGGATGACTTGTGTTCGTTATGAGTGAGATCGGCTTGGTTAATACTTTTTTTTCCTTGTTCAAGATGTGGCGAGCGCATTTTTTAAAATAAAATTATTTTTTGGTTGACGTTACTTTTGTAATACATAATTATGTCGCGCGTTACTCTTGTAACTTAGCCACTTATGGCATGTTGTCCTCGTCAGGTCAACTGAAACTCTCCTCCAAACAGAGATATTTATGAAGTTCACAAAAATTCTGAAAAAACTGGCGCTAGCTGCCGGTCTTGCTGCGGGTTTAGCACAACCCGTAAGTGCTTGGACTCTTGAAGAAGCGGCTAAACCTTACGCAGGCACAACGATCGATGTAGTATTTCTCCTGCGTCCAGGCTATGAGGCAGCTGAGAAGATGCTTCCCGAATTTGAGAGCAAGACAGGAATCAAGGTCAATATTATCAAGCACCCTTACGAAAATGCATTAGGTGAGCAGGTCAGGGATTTCGTAGCAGGCGGAGACCTAGATATTGCTCTCATCGACTTGGTGTGGATTGGTAATTTTGCTGAGAATGGTTGGATTGAGCCAATTGACAAGTTCACATCGAACCCAGAGCTAACAGACCCAAATTTAGATTTGGATGATTTCTTCCCTCTGGTGATCAATGCCTTTGGTGGCTGGAATGGTACCATCTACGGCCTACCTTTTGATAATTACTCAGGGCTTCTGTTCTACAATCGTTGTATGTTGGAGGAAGCAGGTTTTACAGGTCCACCAGAGTCATGGACAGAATTGATGTATGTTTATGGACCACGATTAACTGGTGATGGCAAATACGCATATGCGCTTCAATCCAAGCGTAACGAGACGCAATCTGCGGATAGCTTTGCTAGAATGCTTTGGCCTTTCGGTGGTTCATTCCTGGATGAAAATTTTCGCTCTAACTTACTTTCCCCAGCAAGCCAATCGGGCCTGAAGTTTCGTCAGGATCTGATGCAATTCATGCCTCCAGGTATCGTTTCGTATGATCATGCCGAGACAGTGAATGGTCTGGCGCAGGGCGATGTTGCGATGATCACAGAATGGTCTGCATTCTATGCAACGTTGAAAAATCCATCGACTTCTAAAATCGTCGACTGCTTGGCCATTGCTCCAGAGCCCAAAGGTCCTGCTGGCCGCAAGCCGGCTTTAGGTGGTTTTTCCATGGCCGTTGCATCTCAGGCAGATGAAGATGAGCAGGCAGCCGCCTGGCTCTTTATCCAGTGGGTAACCTCAAAAGAAAATGCGAAAAAGTACCTTGAACTTGGTGGTGTTCCAGCCCGCCAGTCCGTTTACAACCTACCTGGCGTAGCGGAGCAATACGACTATGTACCTGCTTTAGTGGAAAGCTGGCAGGATGGGGTTCCCGAATTCCGTCCAAGGTTTGCTGAATGGCCTGAAATCACTGAGATTGTTCAGGAGTGGGGAACCAAAATTATGCTGAATGAGGTGACTACTGAAGAGGGTGCACAAATTTTGGGAGAGCGCATGGAAGCTGTGCTTGACGAAGCTGGATATTATTCTGGTAGTAAGCCACTGGCTCAATAATCAGATGTGCTAGAGAGGTATTGCACATAGCGATACCTCTTTTTCCTTTCCCCCCTTCTGCTTCAGGTTGTCCCATGAAGGGAAAAGTTCGTCGTAGAACCATTTTCGCGTTTCTAGGTCCAGCAATTGTTTCTCTTGCTGTGATCGGCATTGCACCACTACTTTTTGCCGCCTATACCTCTCTCCATAACTATAACCTTACAAAGCTTCGCAAGGTAAAATTTATCGGATTAGATAATTTTACTTTTGTTCTTACCGATCCTGTTTTCTGGGATGCAATGCAGCGCACATTCTCACTTCTTGTGATTGTGTTACCATTGCAATTGCTTATTGGGCTTGGGATCGCACTTTTACTCCACCAGCCAGGTATTGGACTATTAAAAACATTGACCCGGTTATCCTTAGTGGTGCCGATGGCCACAACCTATTCAGTGGTTGGACTCCTCGGCCAGGTTATGTTCAATATTAAGTATGGAGTGGTGAATCAATTGATCGGATTTATAGGTATTGAGCCAGTGAACTGGATCGGTGATCCTGAAAATGCGTTTATTGCTGTTGCTTTCTGGGATGTTTGGCAGTGGGCGCCATTCTGTGCGCTTGTTTTGCTGGCTGGCCTTACAACAGTTCCGTCTGAAATTGAAGAGGCTGCTCGTTTGGAGACACCCAGTTGGTGGATCGTTTTGCGCCATGTCCAACTTCCTTACTTGATTCCAGGGATAACGGCGATTTTGATTTTGAGAACAGCAGACACTCTCAAACTCTTTGATATGGTTTTCACAATGACACGTGGTGGGCCAGGGTCAGCCACTGAATTTGTGAGTTTGATGATTCAGAGAATAGGATTCCGTGCTTTCGACCAAGGCTTGGCTTCGGCTCAAGCCTTAATTTTATTGGTCGTGACCATTGTACTTAGCCAGCTGTATATTCGTTACTTTTATAAGGAGGTCCAGCAATGAGTGCCGTTTCACAAAAGAAGCGGAACTCAACTGCTTCACAAGGAATTTTGCTTCTCATCATCCTGGTTTTTTGTATCTTCCCATTTTACTGGATGGTGACTACATCCTTGAAGGATCAGATTGTTGCTCTACAGACTCCCCCTGCGTGGGTTTTCGAAGTCACGTTTGGAAACTACACGGAGGTCCTGTTCAAGGATGGAGTTTGGGAAAATTTATTAAATTCCCTCATCATTGCTGTTTGCACAACATTTCTATCTATTTTTTTAGGTTGCCCAGCTGCTTTTGCGCTCGCACGTTTTGAATTTCGAGGGAAAAAGGATCTTTGGTTCTGGTTCATTACTAATCGTATGGTAAGTCCAATTGTCTTGGCACTGCCGTTCTTTTTAATTGTCCGAAATCTTAAATTACTTGATACCCACCTAGTTCTTATTCTGATTTATCTCACTTTCAATCTACCCATTGTGATTTGGATTTGTACCGATCAATTTCGAGCAATTCCAAGAGACTTGGATGAAGCTGCAGTCATCGAAGGGGCTTCTCAATGGCGAATTTTTCGTTCGATTTGCTTGCCGTTAGCAGCACCTGGTGTTGCTGTCTCAGGTATATTCTCTTTCATCTTCTCCTGGAATGAGTTGATGTATGCTCTCGTTTTAACTCGCAACAATGCGAAGACAGCCCCTGCCATGGCAGTAAGCTTCATGGAAGGTTACAATTTGCCATATGGAAAAATTATGGCCACATCAACTTTGATTGTGATTCCGGTGATTATTTTTGCCTTGATCGCTTCTAAGCAATTAGTTCGAGGACTCACGATGGGGGCTGTCAAGTGAAAGCTCCTCCAAAATCGAATCAAGGACGCTTAGAAGATCAAAGTAGCGCAGCTTTGACCAAGCGGTGGAAATGAGCTACGCCCTACGGGCCTTGCATATTGATGAAGAAGAACGCTTTTTAGTGCGCGT
>WTIF01000215.1 GCA_011522845.1 Deltaproteobacteria bacterium | reverse complement strand
GTGTTCAACAACCGCCTACCTCAACTTGGCAGGGCGCACAATACTACCAGACTGCACCTTTTCCGCATTAACCAGGACACTTTCCTTTATCTCTGCAGCAAAAGCGTCGTTAAGATAACCTTCGAATACGAATCCCCAAATCTGCCCAAGGCAAAGAGTTGCTGTTGGCTCTGCCTATGAATCGTTTTGCCCAAAAGGATACTCGGGGACTACGCCGGCCTAGGGAAACTCCAATTTTTGCGAAAACCCCCTTCAGTGAAAATGATGATCCTTTGCTCCCCAGTGGTTTCAGTCCAGGAAGCACTGAAATTAAAAGTGTACTGAATGGCACTCAGCCACTCAAATATCAACTCGAAGCAAACCCAGCTCTAGAGAACGGATACTCTGTCGAACACGGACTGCTACGGATTCTTAATGAGGAAGAGATTCAAGAAATTGAGATTGAGTTTCAAACAAATTTCCCTGAGCGATATCAAGAAGGAATTGTTGATGGGATCTTGATGAGTGCCCTCTGGTATCCACAATTACTGATTCCCAAAGAATCTGGATGGGATACACGTTTAGATCTTCCCTCACCTGGAACTTTTGAAATTGAATGGAGTTCTGAAGAATCTGGTCAGTTAATCAGCACGCCTTTGGCAGCTGCAGTGACTGCTAATAAACCAATTTTATTACCTAAGACAAACCAACCACTTACTTCCTTCCCGCTGATTTTTGGGGAAAAATTCCAGAAGCATGAAGATGCGCCGCTCGTCGAGTCATTCTATCAAAACAATTATGAGAGACGGGTTGGACTAATTCATGGCTGGACAGAAGAATTCGTAGCCTTTGTCGGAAAGCGCTACGGTTTCAGGCCTACATGGGATGAACTTCGGATCGTTCAAGTTCCTGGCAGAAGCGAAGATGTGACTGTTTGGAATAACGTCATCATGGTTCCCCAACCCCATTACGAGCGTAGCGAACTTCTGGATCGACGTGTCATGGGGCTTCTTAGTATGAAACTCGGTCGAATCTGGTTTGGCTCCACTTTGTGGAATGATGAAGACACCCAGATGTGGTTAAGCCACGGACTACCCACATTTTTAAGTCTTCGCTTTTATGAGCATAAGTATGGAAAGAACGGGGGCATTTTTGACTTCATCAACTGGATGAACCCTGAATTTCGAGAACACTTCATCGAAGAGATGGCTCGGAACAACAATCTTGAGTTACTAAAGCCGATTGTTAATTCCTTTCGCCAGAATCCAGCGACACAGGCACATTTACGGGCAGTCAATTACAAAGCGGCCTCCGTAATCAGCATGCTTGAGTCCGAGGTTGGAGAGAAAGCATTTTTGGAAGGACTTCAAAATTTTGTGAGGGAAGGCCAACAAAAGGTTGTAACTCACAATGATTTGCGGAGTCAGATGGAAATCGCTGCTGGAAAAGATCTGGACTGGTTCTTTAAACAATGGTTCGAAACTGTTGAGCGCTTGGATTACGCAGTTGGAGAAACAAGATTTGAGGAGTTGCCAAATGGTGAATTCTTGATTCGGGTCGAAGTTCAAAAGCTGGGTGATGCTGAGATGCCACTCGAAGTATTGTTACGTACTGAAGATGAGAAAGAGCATCGGCAAAAAATTTTTAGTCAGCGTCCCCTTTACATTGTAGAGTTTCGCACACAATCCCCACCAGATGAAGTTTCCCTAGACCCTGATGAATTCTTGCTAGAGACGTCACGAGTCAATAATCACTCCTTCACTTTTTTTCGAATTCGTTTTGCCTTTGATTGGCACCGACAGCGAGAACGCCTAATCACTTTTGTTCCAGGTTTTACAAATAATGCTGTCGATGGGAATTCTTTTGGGGTCGGACTTCGTCACCGTGAAGGAGACACCAATATTAATGCAATTCCTGGCTATGGCACTCGTAGTGGAGACGTGCTCTACCAACTGGATTTAAAAGAAGAGAATTTTATTAAAAGGAACTACTTTGGACAATTGCTTCTTGAGAGAGTTGGTGGCGTTGTCTCCAACGGTATTTTTCTCGGCTTCAGTGGTCCAAGATATCCTGATCAGCCATTTTTTGATGCAAAGGGTGGCATTGCTTTAGAGTATCTCTACTCTACTGCTGCGACGTCTTCCGGGGATACAGGAAATTCTAATGTCATGACTCTTCAGTTTGATGGTTGGAATCGAGACAAAGGGGATTATCTTATTAATTTGAAAGCGCTTGCAGAACAACCATCTCAAGAACTGGATACAAAGTACTCTTACACCCTCTTATCCGAGCGACTCACACAAATTTTCGTAACCGGGTTCCGAAGTAACATCCGCTGGGAGGTCGTGCTTGGCAATACTCTTGGAGATTCTCCATCACAGAAGAAATATTCTCTTGGTGGACCCAAAAGTCTACGTGGTTTCCCACAAGCTGGTTCTCTGCAGCAGGACAACTATTTATTGACTAGAGTAGATTACGAATTCCCACTTATCACAACGCCCTTGTGGGGAAATGTTTCCAGCTTAGGTCTTCAGGGTACTGTTTTCTTTGATCAAGGTCGGGGATGGGGCAATGAACTGGATTTAGATGAAGCAAAAGATCGGAGGAACGTCGGGGTTGGGATTCGCTGGGGAGTAGATGCAGCTTCGTTGATTCAGATTCCTCTCAAGTTTGAAATTGCTTATCCCGTTGGGGATCAGGACTACAGAAGCCCCCAGTTCATATTTTTCGGAGTACTTACGGGAAGTTAGTTGGATTAATTCAATAGTGCTCTGAAAGATTTTATGAGTTAGTCAAAACTTCTCATCCATTAAATCAAGATCTCCATCTAAATCCAAACTTTCATCAATTAACTCTTCCTCAAGAGCAGGAGTAGCCACTGCTCGGTTATCGTAAAAAGCCTGTAAAATACTTTGAGCGATTGTTGAAAGATGTGTGGGACGAGTGATAACATCGATTGCGCCCAATGAGAGTAGGTGCAAACGATCATCAAGACTGATGGGTCCTGCGAAAACGATGAAAGGTATGTCAGGATGCTCCTCTCCTAGCCTCTGAATGACTCCAAGAATTTCATCCTCATTCGAGGTGGATTGGTTCAACAGTACCAAATCCAAGGCATTTTCCCGTAACATTGGCCACAGATTCCCCTGCTTCTCCATCAGGCTCATTTTAAAGCCTGTTCTTTCGGAGAGGTATTGCATGATCATGTCGTTGTGAGGGCTATCTCGCTCTGTTACTAACGCAACTTGGCTCCCTGCATAGGTTTGTGCATGAAGTTCTGCATCAGGGAAGTGAGATTCTGACTGAGAGACATCAGCACTGGAGTTCTCTTCGGAGGATAAAACTTCTACGTTTTCTTCTTCTGAAGCAGATTCTGTATCATCAGCCTCTGTGGCCACTTCTCCAACAAAATCTGGGTAGTCCTGTTTTGTAGTGGTCTCAATGTACTTTCTGAGTTTCTCCTGTTCAGTCACTGTAATATCATTGAAGCGGACTGCCGCCTGATAATACCACTCAATGGGCCAGCACCAAATCGCAGTGCCCACAAGGGTAAAAGATGGTTCAAACTCTATACTAACAAGCTCACCCTCGGAAAGAGGATATTCACAATGGAAGCGAACACCGTTTAAGGAGAGATCTAAACCAGTGGCGATTGGGTCCGACCACTCTTCGGTACTTACTTGAATGGTCTCCTCGAAAATGACTCGCAGGTACTGTCTTCGTTCCTCAGCCATAAAGCAATTGTTCCACTGAATGTTTTAGTTTGCTGTTGTACCGCCAAGTCATCTCTGATTTAGAAAATTTAACAATCAGTATGACTTTGGCTCATAGCGATTGATGATGTGCATCTCTTGTTCCAGACTACCGGCGTCAATTTGGAAACCTGCAAGTGAAATCAGATGCTCTGATTGAAGGCATTGCCAATATTGTTCAACAATTTCCTCAAGATTTCCAAGAAGTGGTAAGATCATTGGGGGACGGTCGTATGTGGGAAGTGGTGATCCATTATGAAGATAAGTGGTTAAACTGACTGCAAAGCCCTCTGCAAATTGACGGTAGTGGTAAATGGCATGGTCTGATTCAGAGTTTACCAATTGGCTCTTTCTCAGTGAAGACAGCCATATTTGAGGAGTTGGTTTGCGAAAATCTAGTACTCCAGAAATTCTTGGGGTAAAATTTGGTTCATCGGGCTCATGATATTGGCTATCCATGCCTTCTGCTAGGTTTTTTCCTTTTTTCAAGGATTCAACAATCACATCTGTTTGGCTACCATTGCTCACCACCAAAGTTTTGTCCCATCGCTTTATTGCATTGTAAAGAATGAGTGAAGGGTCTTCGACTAATGCAGGATCAGCAGGCTCAGTTCGTAAAATTTCATTCTCATACCTCAAACATCGGTTACGACTGTTTGGGCTCCGCCCCATAATCCAGTATAGCCCACCCCAATGGTCTTGGTCAAAACGACCCAGTACAATGCCACGGCCGGGATAATCGTTCTCTGATAATGTTTTAAGGTTATGCTCAGCTAATCTTTGGGCTTCAGTAATCATAAATCTCATACTGCTCATGATGTAGAGCATTAGAAGCCTTCATGCTCAATGGGACACCGACTGCTTCTTCAATATCTTTTAAATTGAAATGCTCGTCTTCTCTCATACTCATTTCGATGTCTGGATGTACGTAAACTGTAACGGATCCACGACGCTTATCCTGACATACTCTCTTCAGTTCTCTGAATATTTCAGCTAAGACTGTATTCACGGATTTGATATGCCCACTCCCAGCACAATAAGGGCAAGGATCACAAAGATACCTCATCAGGCTTTCCCGATCACGCTTACGGGTCATCTCAACTAGACCCATCTCGCTAATTTGAAGAATCTTGCTGCGAGCCTTATCATTTCTTAGTTGATCTTTCAGTACCTGATAAACTTCCTGACGATGTTGAGACTGCTCCATGTCTATGAGATCAATAATGATGATCCCGCCGATATTGCGTAATTGTAGTTGATGAACGATCTCTTCAACAGCTTCTAAATTTGTTCGCAAAATAGTCTGTTCGTGACTCTCTTTTCCAACAAATCTACCTGTGTTGACATCAATAGCTGTGAGGGCCTCTGTTTGATCGATGATGAGTGAACCTCCCGAGGGAAGCCATACTTTGTGGCCAAGTGCTCTTTCAATTTCATTTTCAACCCCAAAATGGTCAAAAATTGGTTGGGGAGCACCGTAATATTCAATTGATGAATAAAATTTGGGTAAGTATGATTTTACAAACTGACGAATTTGTCGGTACTCCTCGCGTTCATTCACGACCAGTTTGCGAACCTCTTTCGAGAGAGAATCTCTTAGTGTTCTGTAAACTACATTCAAGTCTGTATGCAAAAGACTCGGTGAAGAACTTTTTTTAGCCCTTTGCAGGACCCCATCCCATAGCGAAACCAGGAAATTAATATCCGAATGAAGATCTTCTTCTGATCTTCCCTCCGCAACTGTTCTAATGATGAAACCCGCGTTTTGCGGCCTTAACCGTGAAACAATGTCCCTTAACCGTACTCGCTCGGAATCGTCTGTAATCTGCCTTGACACTCCCACGGTGTTCGAAAAGGGCATGTAAACCAAATTCCTGCCTGGTAGGGAAATATGGCTTGTGATACGAGCCCCTTTTGTACTGATGGGCCCCTTAGACACTTGGACAATGACGTCCTGACCTTCTGATAAAAGTTTATCAATAGGGATTTTCCCTTCAGATGCTTTGGCCACCTCATTTTCCAAGCTTTCCGGGAGAATGTCGTCGATATAGAAAAATGCTGACCTTTCTTCGCCGATATCAACAAAAGCGGACTCCATTCCTGGTAAGACCTTCGCCACGCGGCCTTTGTAAATATTCCCAACAAGCCGCTTCTCTTGAGGTCTCTCATGATAAAGTTCGGTCAATGCATCCCCTTCTAGGGTGGCAACCCGAATCTCATGCGGCGAATACTCAATGATAATATCTTTCATGAGGTCCCCAAGCCCCCACTACCCAGTCTAAGTTCTTGGTGATTGATCAAATCCCTCATCTCTCGAACTGCCTGCCCAACACCCACAATGATGGATCTGCTGATAATACTATGACCAATATTCAATTCCCTTAGATGAGGAAGATGACAGATCAACTGAGTATTCTGATATGTCAATCCATGACCTGCGTTCACTTGTAGCCCGAGCCGGTGAGCTTCTAAAGCAGCACTTTCTAGTTTTTGGTAGGCTTGAGAAAGTATTTCAGTATTTGCTTTAGCATGCGCATAGGGGCCAGTGTGCAACTCGATATCCGTTGCTCCAAATTTGGCGCTGCTTTGAATTTGTTCGATGTCAGGATCTATGAACAAGCTCACCCTCATCCCCTTATCTCGTAGCTCACCAATCGCTTTCCTCAAATCATCTCTTCCACCAACTACATCCAGACCACCTTCGGTAGTTACTTCCTCACGCTTTTCGGGCACTAAGGTTACTACTTCAGGCTGAATCTGAATTGCAAATTTCAGCATTTCTGCAGTGGTTGCCATTTCCAAATTTAGAACCGTTTGGACAGTCTCTCTCAAAACACGGACATCCCGATCCTGAATGTGGCGCCGGTCTTCGCGTAAATGAACGGTAATGCCGTTTGCACCAGCAACTTCTGCCAGGGCAGCCGCTGTCACGGGGTCTGGTTCAGAGGCACGTCGAGCCTGCCTCACAGTAGCAACATGATCCACATTCACATGTAAAGCGATCATCAAAACCTTTCAGGGTTTAGTAGAAGAGGGATTTGGTGTTGTCAGTCCTTCAACCAAGCGTTCATTTTCCTGTTTTTCGGTGTCAGAGAGTGGAGTTGACTTGACCCACAGGGAAATGATTGGCCACTGCTGTAGTACACTAACTTGCTTGGGTACAACTGGTTTGGGCGTGATTTGATAGCTACCTGGAGCGTATTCAAGTAAGTCCAATGTCCCGTATACGTCACTTTTATCAAGCGAGTTTACCACTTCAGGTGGACCTTCGAGAAACAAGTTGAAGGTACTCGGGTTAATCAGTGAAACATATTCGGAATTTCTAAAGTATATGGGTACATTGTCAAAGCGTTTCTTGACGGGTAAAGCTCCCAACGTAATCTTAGCACTGTAATAATCAACACCCTGATTCACGATCTGAAATTCTTGAGAAGGCAGATCAATTTTGACCAGCATATCGACAGAACTGTCTAAATTATTCAGATCAATCTCTCTGGTCATCAATTGAGATAGTGGATCCAGCAAACGTTTTGGGCCACGAATTTTGGCAGTTGGTGGAACAATCTCAATCTGCTCTAACAGATAGCCTGCTCCCAGTTGTCCGCTGTAGCGTGCTTGCAGAGGAAGTTCTTTCTCAATCAACTGCTCAATTACTAATTCTACCTGATTAGGTGCAATTCTCTCAATATTCAGGGAGACAGGGGATTGCAGATTGTCTGCTTCAACAGGAAAAGTATAAGTTCCAGGACGTGCTGTTTCCAGGTCAAGTAGCATCCGGATTTCCGCAGGATTTAGAGAGCTACTTCGACGCTGGCTTACAGTAGCAGAAACATTGACTTGGGTCGGGTTCACTGACACCTGAAGCATTGGTGGCAGATTTGTGAAGATGATTGGAGCGAAGAAGCTGACCTGAACCGGTTTTTCCTCTTGTTTAGCGAGGAACCAAACAGTTAGGGCCAATACAATCGCAAGGACCTTGAATGGCAGGTTGTTCCGCATGCCAGCTTGGAATCGAACTTGTTTATGAAGTAGCTGCGGAATTCGGTGATGATTCTTCTGTTCGGCCAATGGAGAGGCTGTCGTCAAGGAGAATATCTTCTTCAGCAGGCGTATTTTTTGTTTTGATCGAGGTTGTCTTGCCACTGAGCAAGCTGAATAACATTTGCTTTAGGTCTACCTCACTTTCTCTCATAAGTTGACCTTGGAAACCAAGGCTAATCTCCTTCCGCTCCTCTGAGACAATCAAGACCACGGCATCCGTTTCTTCTGTCAAACCCAAAGCGGCTCTATGCCGCGTACCCAACATTGTTGAAAGGTTTTGATTCATAGAGACTGGCAAGATGCACTTTGCTGCAACCAGATCTCCCTTACGACCTAATATTACCGCACCGTCGTGCAACGGGGATGTTGGATGGAAGATACTCAGTAAAAGGCTTTCGCTGACAAGTCCATTGATGGGTGTACCACGGTCAGTAAAATTCCTGAGCCCGACTTCCTTCTCAAAAACAACCAAAGCACCAATCTTGCGCCTAGCCATGGTCCGACAGGCTGCAAGAACTCTTTCAGCTACATCTTGCTGTTGAGCTCGGTTATCCCGAAAAAGCGTAATTAACCCAAACTGGGCCAGTGCGTTTCGGATATCAGCTTGAAACAAAACAACCAGCACCAGTACCAGTGAGTTTGCCAAGTTATCCATCAGCAATCCTGTAGCATCAAGCTGGAGAAACCTAGCCACCAAATAGAGCACAAGCAGGATGATCATCCCCATCAACATCGGGATAGTGCGGGTGCCTTTTATTAATAGGAGAATGCGGTAGAAGAGAAAGGAAAGCAGAAGAATATCAATCAGGTCTTGCCAGCGAAGGGGTGCCAGACTCCAAAAATCCATTTGGTTAGCTTTCCTCGGTCAGTTGATGGCAGGTGGATTTTTTAGAGTTTCACGAACTAGATTCCCATCGATCGTTTCTGTCTCAATTAGTTGATCCGCCAAATAGTCTAGCACCTGTCGATTTGTTTCAAGCAGGCTGAAAGCTTTTTGGTAGGAGTCGTGGAGTAGGCCCCTTACTTCCGTATCGATCATCTTCACAGAAGCATTGCTAAACCACTTGTGTTGGAGCATATCCCGCCCTAGATAAGCGTTACGCTCCTCGGAATAAGTCAATGGTCCGAGTTCTTCACTCATTCCCCATTGGCAGACCATTTTTCTGGCAATTTCCGTAGCTTTTTTTAGATCGTCTGAAGCACCAGTGGTGAAGCGATTAAAAACTAGATGTTCTGCCGCTCTGCCACCCATGATCATAGCGAGTTGTCCAACCAGTTTTTTCTTTGAATAGCTATGGTGATCTTCAGATGGTAAGAGTTGCGTCAACCCCAGTGCTCGTCCTCTTGGAATAATCGTAACCTTGTGAACAGGATCCACTTCTGGAATCGCAGCCGCTACAATTGCATGGCCAGCTTCATGGTAAGCCGTTGTACGCTTTTCGTCATCAGTAATTAGCAGGCTTCGTCGCTCAGCACCCATCAAAACCTTGTCTTTGGCGTATTCAAAATCGCCTGTATCGACCTGAGGTTTGTCATTGCGAGCTGCCCACAAAGCTGCTTCATTTGCGAGATTTGCCAAATCAGCTCCAGTGAATCCAGGTGTTCCACGGGCAATGGATTGAAGGTCAGTGTCTGACGAAAGCGGTATCTGCTTAGTATGGACTTTAAGAATGCTCTCGCGACCTCGCAAATCTGGAGTTGGAACAACCACATGTCTATCGAAGCGACCAGGCCTCATAAGTGCCGGATCCAGCACATCCGGACGGTTTGTTGCCGCTATAACAATAATTCCTTCGTTTGGAGCGAAGCCATCCATTTCAACTAGGAGTTGGTTGAGGGTTTGCTCCCTTTCATCATTACCACCTCCGAGACCCGCACCACGCGCTCTTCCTACTGCATCAATCTCGTCTATAAAAATGATGCATGGCGCATTCTTTTTCCCCTGTTCAAAAAGATCACGAACCCGGCTTGCACCAACACCAACAAACATTTCCACAAAATCGGAGCCACTGATGCTGAAGAACGGGACACCAGCTTCGCCAGCGATCGCTTTTGCCAATAAAGTTTTTCCTGTCCCGGGATCTCCCATCAAAAGCACACCTCTTGGGATCTCCCCACCAAGGTCACGAAACTTGTCTGGATCTGAGAGGAAATCAACGATTTCTCCCAATTCATCACGGGCTTCATCGATTCCCTGCACATCTGAAAAAGTAATCGGATTATCTTTCTTTTCCGTTACCTGGGTTCGAATCTTTCCAAAACTCATTGCGCGATTGCCTCCACCTTGCATCTGTCGCATGAAAAAAATCCAAATCCCAATAATCAGCAGCATTGGGAACCAACTGTTCAGGATTGCCAGAAATACGTTACCGCGCTCCGGAGGACTCACCCGAATTCTAACGCTGTTCTCACGAAGATTTTGGTACAAACCTGGGTAGTCGGGCACCTGTGTTTGGAAGCGCTGATTTCCATCTGTGATGCCGATCACATTGTTGCCTTGAGCCACGACTTCCAAGACAGACCCCATCTCAACCTTGTCCATGAATTCCGTAAAGGAAATCCTCTGTTCGTTACCAGAGCGAGAGCCCATCATGTTGAAAAGAACCAACATCACCAGACCGATGATCAGCCATATTCCCAAACTACGAATCATTGAATTCACAGTTTCCTCTCCATTAACATTTTGAATTGTAAAGAATTAGTGGGTGCCATTTTGGGTTTGCGATTTTTTTGGCACAAACGGATCTTAATCAACAAATTTATCTTAACAGATAAATGAATTATTCCAGCGTTTTTTTAATACTTTGATGCTTTCATACTTGTCAAGGAAGTGCAAGGTACGACCCCCCGCAATGCAAGGCCCAGACATCGGATCCCAATCAGCCGAAAGAATAGCCTCAGCATGAAACACTTCCCCCAATCATATCCTCTTGATCTTGGAAACGTTGGTGTCCTGTTGAGCGACTCCATCCAACAAGAAGCAATTGGTCAGCTGATCTGCAAAATCCTGAATGCAAACGAAATTCAGGCCCACTTACTTGATTGGGATTCAGATGCACCCATGCCACTTGATATGCTAATCACAGTTGGTGGGGACGGGACAGTACTCTATGCACTCAGTCACTTTGCAAATTGTCCTGTTTTAGCCATCAACTTTGGCAATGTCGGGTTTCTCACTGCAAGCAATCGCGAAGACTTGGGCACTGCTCTGCAGCAGGTTTTGAGTGGTCAGTATGTGATTAGCCATCGATCCATGATTTGTTGTGAGCATCCAAATGGACAACTGCATGCAGTCAATGAGATTGTCCTGAAGGGTACAACTCGAATGCTAACAGTCGATCTCTCAATCAATCAAAAAGACATCAGACGAATCCGTGGAGATGGAGTCATCGTTGGGACTGCAACTGGGAGTACTGCATATTTAATGGCTGCTGGTTCTCCAATCGTTATGCCTGAATTGCGCTGTATGATCATCACTGGTTTGAATGAATATGATTTCCGTTCGCGACCTTTGGTTGTGACTCATGATTCCCATGTTTGCTTGGAAGTCAGCAAGGAAACTCGTGAAACAGACATTTTCCTAGCTGCTGACGGTGGTGATAAAATTCCATTGAAATTGGGTGACAAGGTTATCATTAGAGAATCTGACCGTCAGGCCAAATTGATTTTTACTGATTCCAACTACTTTTTTCATAATCTATCTTCTCGCCTATCCTGGTAACAGTTTAAGAAAGGCAATAGTTTTTAAAAACATGCGATCTCTACGCTGGTTACGACCATATCGCTGGCCATTGCTAGTATCCATTTTACTACATGTCGGGTTCTTACTGTTACTCATCGGAACCCAACCAGCTGCCGGTAGTAATCGTAGAACCATCGTTCCTCTAATGTCACTTAATTCAATCCCTGAACTTGGAAAAAGTCAGCCCCAGCGCCCTTCATCCAAGGAACAATCTAAGGCAAAAACAAAGGTTAAGGAATCCAAGAAAAACACTGTCAAGGAAACTAAAGAAGTTAAAAAAGACCCACAGCCAACACCCTCACCACCACAAGAGAAAAGCTTGGCAAAGTCTAACAAACAAATGGAAGAGATTTTGGACAAACCTCAGAATCTTGAATCCCAGACAGCAACTGAGCGATTACCCGAAGAAAAAACTGAGATAACGAAAACCTCTGTTCAGCCTTCGCTCACCGAACTTCCTGTACAAAGACAAAGCGCTGAAAGCTCACCTCCAACCAAATCAAAAAAATCATCCAAAATCGTTGCGAGTAGTGGTTCCAATTTATTGCAAAACAATAAAAAATTAGCTGCAATCATTTCATCCGCCTCCCAACTTCCAGCCAAAGCACCTCCTGTCAACTCCTTACCCAAGCGCATTGAAGCCAATCTTTTTGAATTACTAGCTGGTACAGAGTTGGTTCCCATTGGTGCTCCAACCCTTATGTCAGCAATGCAGGCTACTCCCACAAGCGAGCAATTGAGTGATCAAGAGGCTTTGGCCTACTCTGAGCAAATCAACAATGTTATTCTGGCCCTGTGGGATGTTCCCTTTCACTTGGTTGACAGCAATTTGACGGTAGTAGTACGATTTACTGTACAGCCCAGCGGAAAAGTCATGAAATACCGAGTGGAAGATCTCTCTGGAAACAAAGCTCTCGACAATTCAGTACTGACTCTGATTCGTGACTTGCGTATGTTTCCGCCTCTTCCAGATTCATACACGCTTCCCATTTACGAATTTGGAGTTCGTTTCAGTCCAAAGCAGTTTCAATTCTGATCATGAAGATCTTTCGCGTTATCCTGCTTCTCCTGGTTTTATCTTGCATCTCAGGGAATTCTTATGGTGTGGACTACTTTGATGTGAATAGCCCAAGGTTTCGGCCACTACAGGTTGTTTTGGTAATCAACCCTCCCGGAGTAAGCAGCCAAAAGCTCTACAATGCAATTAGAGAGAATCTGGAGCGGACTCTATTCTTCAGCGTAGTTGATCCTGTAGTTGCAGCTGCAAGCGAGCTTGCCTTCGTTTGGGATTTACAACTGAGTAATCAGCGCCAAACTGTCCAGGGGATTCTAAAAGATCTGAAAGAACAACGCATTCGCAGAAATTTTGAGATTAAAATCAGGAATAGAGATCTGCAGCACGCTGCTCGCGAACTCTCTGACCAGATGATTCAGGAAGTCCTTAATGTCCCTGGATTGGGTCAAAGTCGGATTGCCTACACTGCCAAGCCACCAGGAAGCAATAAGCAAATTCGCCTTATCGACTTTGATGGTAAAGTGGACGAACGATTTTCTTACGAACTAGGAGCTTCAAACCTCGCACATTGGTCACCAGATGGCCAGATCCTGCTCTATACTCACTTTACCACAACCTCTACAGAATTAGCTCTGCAACCGGTTGATCGTCCTCAGGCCAGACTGCTCAGATTCCCAAGAGAAATTCAACCAATGGGAGGATCTTGGGGGCCAGATGGAGAAGAAATTCTGGTTACGGTAATGAAAGAAGGAAATTCAGACATCTTTCGGTATCAGTTAAAAACGGGGGAGATGTTTCCTCTAGTCAAGTGGCCAAGCCTGGAAACCTCTCCAGCATGGTCACCAGACGGCCAAACAATAGCTTTTGTCTCTGATCGACAGAGATTTCGACAACCTGGAATTTACCTTTACGATATAGAAAGTCGGGAGGTAAAGAGCCTGCCCTTTAAAGGCAAATACTCGAGCGCACCTCGATGGTCCCCGAATGGTCGTCAGTTGCTTTTTGAAGCCCAACAAGAAAAATATTTTCAGATTTTTAAGTACAATCTCGACAACGATCAGATCCAACAACTTACCTTTGGCCCGTTCAATTCAGAGCAGCCTGACTGGTCTCCAAATGGACAGCAAATTGTGTTCAGCTCCAGACGTGGGGGAGTCCATAAACTATTTTTTATGTCGGCTTATGGCGGTCGCACAATTCGCGTCACCAATCAGCCAGCTGGGGTTGCAGAAACAGCTCCAGCATGGAGCAAGTAGATTTATATGAAGCGAACCCCACAGATATTCATTATCCTTCTTTTTTGTCCGTTACTGCTTGGATATACATCACCTGTTACAGCTCAATCAAATCTCGATGCTCAAGTGGCAGAACTGCAAGCTAGTCTGGAGCGGCAGGATAAGATTCTTAAGACTCTTCAAGGATTGACAGCGGAACAAGCAAGAACTCAAGGAGAGTTAAATCGTCTTCCACTTGCAGTCGAAGACCTTGATGAAGTCCGCAGAGATATTCGAGTGATTGCGGAGAGCCTTCAGCAACTTCAGAGGGACGTCGATAATCTTCGTCGAGATCTGAAACAAACCCAGCTCACACCAGCACCAGCCAGCCAAAATCCAAGAGGTGGTGAGCCGCTGGTCATCGGACTATTGGCTCTACAATCCGGAGACATCAACCGGGCTGTTGACCAGCTGCAACCTCTGTTGACTGGTAATAACGACTACCGTAAAGATGATTTGCTGATGGTTTTGGGGAATGGCTTCTTGCAAAGTGGTTATCCAGAACAAGCAGCTTCCCACCTGAGCACACTGGTGCGTACTTTTCCGCAGAGCCAGCACTTGCCAGCAGCTCTTTTCTCACTGGGGCAGGCGTTCGGTGACATGCGGGATGAATCTCGCAAATATACCATCTGGAAAGCCTTGATTGAAGAGTATCCGAACCACCCAATGGCCCTCAAGGCAACTCGATCTTTGGAAGCGATTCTCCGTTGAAGCGGCGCTCTCCCCTTGCTCAGAGACTCTGGGAAGCGCTAGCAAAAGCTGAGGTCTCTCATCATAGCCGCTTCCTACTTTGTGTGAGTGGTGGAAGCGACTCGATGGCACTTCTACACCTCTTCAAAGAAATTATTCCTTCCTCCCATCTCCACATTCTGCATTGCAACCACGGAGTACGAACTGAAGCCCACCGTGACGCGGTCTTTGTTGCAGAACAGGCCAGACTACTCCAAATTCCTTTCCATCTACGCATCCACGGAAGCTTGAAGCAATTACCCAGCGGTTTTCAAGCAGTCGCGAGAGAATGGCGACGTCAAGAAGCTGAACGACTCTGTAAATTGCTGAAACTTTCTTTCATTGTGCAGGGCCACCACAGGGAGGATCAATTAGAAACTCGCTTACATCGAATACTGCGCGGAACACACCTGAGCAATTTACAGGGAATACAGTTAAGGCAAGGACACTGGCTCCGTCCTCTCCTCGGCTTCACAAAGTTAGAACTCAGAAACTATCTCCTCCAGCAGGATCAAACCTGGAAGGAGGACCCAAGCAACACCAACAACAAGTACACCAGAAATTATCTAAGGCATGAGGTGATTCCCAAACTGCAAAAAGTTGCTGGAGGTGCCTTGGAACAAAGGCTGGAAGAACTTTCCTTACAAAGCTCAGCTTTACAGGAACACCTTCAAGCAGAGCGTGAAAATATCTGGACAAAAGTATGTATCCAAGAAGCCGATGATCTAAAGATCCGTAACCTAGAAC
>WTIF01000283.1 GCA_011522845.1 Deltaproteobacteria bacterium | reverse complement strand
TTCTGCAAACAGCCACTTGGAGATTTGTAGACATTTCTCAACAGAATTCTCTCCCATTGACACTGTAAAAGCAGGCCCATGGAAATCGTGTAAAGCAGCAATCCGCGAAGCCATAAGGTTCCCAATGGTGCTCGTAAAGCTGTTGACAGCTTCTGGTTGAGGCCATGATTGACGAATGGTTTCATTCAAATGGGTTAACTGATTTTGCGAATGTTCATCATCAATGAGTCCTCCAAAAGCCTGACGTATTTGTGCTTCCAATTGAAGTCTCCCCCGAAACTGGTGAAGTTCAGCATCAGTTTCCATCGCAATGAGAACAGCTACCTTACTACCGTATTCCAGCCCTGCATCCTGGATCGCTTTTTCTGCCAAATGAATTGCTAAAAGCTGTTGAGGAATGAGTTGTTCTTTCTGATGAGGAGGCAGCTTGAGTTCCTTTAAATCAATCTCAAAGGCCTCCAAGAATGAAGCTTTGGGGGCTGAAGTGGTCTCCATTCCCCGCCACCTTGTCGTGGGCAGGGATCTGATTTGAGTTTCATGCTGATCAATCGCCGCAGACATCTGAAGGCGATCCAAACAACCCCCAAAACAAGCTTCAAAACCTGTGATAGATAAGTGTTGACTTGGATTTTTGATCGCTTGTTCAGAAGGATCGGTGATTTGATCCTGTAAAATTAGATGGGCATTTGTTCCCCCAAAGCCAAAGGAACTGATCGCCCCGACACGAGGAAATTCGGTTTTTTGCCACTGAGAAGGAGTTCTAACAATCCTGTCCTCTGGCAATTGTGGATTATTAATACGAATGGAAGCTGGAATGGATTCTGATTCAAACGCTCCAAGAATTTTTGCAAGGCTGCTCATCCCAGCTGCGGTGAGCATGTGCCCGACGTTTGATTTGACGGAGCCCATCAGTGGAAGTTGTTCACCGAAGAAATCGGAAATGGACTGTGCCTCAATTCGATCCCCTAGCGGAGTTCCAGTGGCATGACATTCTAGATAATTGACTTCGCTAGGGTGTAGGCCCGCTTCTTCGTATGCTCGCTCGTATGCTCGCTTCTGACCAACGGGGTTGGGGCTTAGTACAAACTTCCCTTTGCCATCATTCGACCAGCCACTTCCTCGAATCACCCCCAAGATTGGGTTGTTCTGACTTCTGGCATCCTTTAATCTGCGAAGTAGGACCATACCTACTCCTTCACTCGCATAAAGTCCCTTTGAGTCTTGATCCAGGGGAGCGCTGGTCTCGTGACTTTCAGGGTATGCTTGTAGCAGAGAAAACCCTGCATGTATGAAGAAAGGATCTGCGGCACTGACTGCTCCCGCGAGCACCCAGTCAACTTCACCGCTGCGTAACGCCATGCAACCCAGCCGAATGGCATACAAGGAGGAGGCACAAGCAGCATCAATTGAAAATGTGCACTCCCCTAGGCCCAGCTCCCTTTTCAGAAATTGAGCAGGACCACTGGCTGTCGAAAGATATTCACTCCCTTCTGTTGAGCTGGATTCCAAAAATTGAGGCAATTCAAAATTTGCCGTAGCACAAGCTTTACGCAGTTCTCTCTCCCAGAATTCCTTGTAGAAATCCATCGCGGTATGATTGGACGTTCTTGTTGGAAACGACAGATTGCCGAGGATTAGACCTCCACGAGGATGATGTGCTTTCTCGAGATCTATACCTCCTTGAGAAAGAGCCTGTCTAGCAACTTGCAGAGGCCATCGATAGGACGGGTCCAGAATTCTCCAATCGTTCTCTGCCCAGACATCCGGTTTAAGTGCCTGTTGATCATCAACAAAACCTCCTTGAAGGCAATAGATTCTGTGGGGTGTTCCCTTGGTGGATGAAAAAAACTGCTGGGCGGGTAAAGAAAAATCTTCGCCAGTCGCATCTCTCCAAGAGGGTCTTTCCTCCTTTAGAAAGCGAGTGAAGGATGTTAGTGAATCAGCCTCCGGAAAGAGACACGCAAATCCAGTGATGGCAATGGGGGATGTCATGAGTCTTTTTTAAGATATCCTTAAGAAAATTAGGCGAGATTATTTGTTTTTTGGGATTCGCCAATGAGCAAGTAGCCCAGCGACTAAGGTGAAGGTGAGCAAATAATGGACTGTGACAGGGAGTTCCAGTTCATCGCCCCAAAGAAGTAAAATGATTCCGCTGATAACAAGACCAATACCAGAAATCAGTTGCAAGGAACCGGAGAGCAATGTCCAAGAAAATTTTCTAAGTTTTCGTCGATGAGTATTGAGATGATCAATGGCATACATGGGGAAAATCACTATGAAGAAGAAACCAACCCAGATATGCAACAGTGAGATAAATAGATCTTCTTCATCAATGGGAAGATGATCTTGCCAAGTCAAAATAAGCCCAGTCACTACCAAGAAGCAGGAACTTGCAATGACAAGTCTTCTCATCCCTCGGATTTGTTCTGAAACAAAGGTCCCAGTTTTTCACTGAAGGTTACTGCAACTCCTTCAAAGCGAAGCACACAATCGTTTGATTCATCCAAGAAAACCAAGTCGGCAAGCAGTTGAGAAGTCCCTGAAAGTTTTTCGTTCTCAATCTTGATTTTGTACTTCGAACTTCGAAGGGGGGCTATGAATGAACCACTGTCAATGGACAATGGGAGGCTCAGCAATTTCGTGAGTTCACGCCCTTTGACTAGCATTGCCTGGAGTCCTGCATCTAACAAAAGTGGAGCAAATTGATTTCCAACCCAATTCTTGATTTTCTCAATAGGGACTTCAGGGAGATTCACATCGAAAGAACTAATCTCGTTCTTTGCGTTTGAGGAAGCTGAGAGCACTTTGAAGTGGTTTTTATGAAAGAGAGTGCCATTTTCATAGGCTTTAAAGTTTGAGGGTCCCCAATGATTGGCAGCAGCTTGTCTGAAAAGTTTTGTTGAATCTGCAGCGAGGAAAACCTCGACATGATAGTGCTGTTTAGCTATTAATTTCTTCTTGTCTGCACTTTGTAAGGAAATACTGATACTCAACCCATCACTTGATTCACCAATAAAACTGCCCTTGAGGGTAAAATAATTTGAGATCTGCTCATCAAAGCGGAGTCCCTGAAGAACTTTAAAGTTTTGAAACTTTTGGACTTTGTAGCCTGGATAGTGGTCCTCTGAAGCTCCTAGAAGCAAAGCAAGTGCGTAGGTCGCTGGCAGGACAGGAACCCCTCCGATCGAATGATCTTTGAAAAGAGTATTGTCTTCCAGCTTGAGAGTGATGAACTCCTCCCAGGGGGTAGACGAAACGGGTGAGTCTTTCCCCCTAATATCATTACCGATGACAAAAACTGGTGAGGGTAATTGATCATTTCTCACAGCAGTCTCTGCAAAGATTCTGGCACCTTCTTCTCGGGGAATAACTTGAACACCTCTCTGGTGAAAAAGCTTTTTTAAGTTTTCATCTACCATTCCTCCATCCCAAGGGCCCCAATTGTAGCTGATTACCTTGATGTGCGGATGACGTCTTTGTAAATCCCAGGCTATTTGATTCATCGTTTCATTCGCAATCGCATAGTCGGACTGTCCAGGATTCCCGAAAAATCCAGCTCCTGAAGAAAATAAAAGGACATGGCTCAGTTTTGAGTGGTCTAGCTCTTTCCAGATATTACGGAATCCATTGATTTTCGTTCCATAAACCAATTCAAACTCTTGAATCGACTTTTGTTCCAGCTTCCGATCTGCAAGAACTCCAGCCCCGTGAATAAGCCCCGTGATCGGGCCATGTTGCTTGATTATGGGCTTGATCGCCCTTCCAAATGCAGCTTGATCAGAGATGTCCGCTTGAACATAAACTGCTGTTGATCCAAGTTCTTCCAGTTTGAGAATCGTCTGGTTGATTTCGCGGGATGATTGAATTTGCTTGAGCACCTGATTGAGTAACTTGGGGGTTACCTTCTCACCCTTAGATTTCAATTCTTTTAAAGCAGCTTCTTTTAGTTTTTCATCAAGGACTTTAAGAGCCCAAGCCGGTTCTGCTTCCAGTGCAGACCTTCCCATT
>WTIF01000140.1:1843-4009 GCA_011522845.1 Deltaproteobacteria bacterium | reverse complement strand
ATATAAATGAGACTGGCTATATAGACAACAATACGACTGAAGAAACAGGTTTTAGAGGGTCCTATCAATTTGGCAAAGCCTTAACAGTTGGTTATTCGTCTGAATCACAAAGTGGAGATGTTGAGCAGTCAAGTAGCGATTTAGGTTTTGGGCTAAAGATCGACGGATTTCACGCAAGCTACTTGACTAGTGAAAAAACACTTGATGAGACAGGTTATTCTGTTGCGAGTAGCTCGATCGGTTTTATACAAGGGAGTATTCCAGAGCAGTGGAAGTTAGAATATACTGACATAACTGCTAGTGAAGATGTACATACAAGCTCTCAAATTGTATTTGAAGTGAGAACTGTTAAATGGATACTTCTGCTGGAGATAGAAGATAGTAACAGTTATGATCGACAAATATTTGGTTTTGGTTGGGATGATCTGGATGGATTTGCTTATAGATTGGACGTGCACTCTAGATCGTTTGAAGATGGTGAGTCAGAAACAGGTGTGAAGTTAACGGCTGGCTTCAATTATTATCGCAGAAAAAGCTGTGGCTGTTGAGAAATGGATTGTCAGATTAGATGTGGAGCATATTTTTACAGACTTTTGGTTCCTTGTTTAGTCTCGGAAAAACGCTCCCATAGTTTAAGTGGATAAAACGTTGGATTCCTAATCCGAAGCTCTGGGTTCGAGTCCCGGTGGGAGCACTCTCAGCCAAATTAGTAGTGAACCAAATTCAGTGGGGAAATGAATCACCATTCAAAATCTTTAGGTGGAGAACCGTCATGAAGATTCGCTTGCAGCGAGCATGGATATTCGCTCTAGCAGCACTGGGACTAGCTGAAGTTGCCCAAGCACAGGTAGCAACTCCTTATCTTTCAAGTAATCGTAGTCACATTAATCCCGTTGGAGCAGTCTGGAGAGAGACTGGAAACCTACGTTACAACATGTTGGATGCAGGAAATGTTGCCAAACAAGATGTGGGTTTCTCGCTAATCGGAGAAAGTGCTGGAGGTGAAGTTGATTTTGTCATTAACGAAACATTTGACGGGGGCACAAATTCAACCAATGGGACTGGATTCCGAGGTGGGTTCAAGGTAGGTGAATCGTTCGCAATTGGCTATGGAATGGGAACCTACAGTGGCGATGTTTCTAATGAAACGAGTGACTTGGGTCTGGGTCTGAAGTTTTTCGATAATATCTATGCTAGCTTCCTCTCCCGAGATGGTAAGGCAGGAGAAAATAGCTATTCAGTTGCAGGTTTAGGAGCTGGAATCATTTCTGGTAATCCGACAGACCTGCAGTGGAAATTTGAGTATGCCAGTTTATCTGCTTCGGAAGATGCCTATTCTACTTCGTTGACGGTGATTGAGGCCAAGACCAACGAGTTGAATTTCTTCCTCGAAATGGATGATGGCAAGAACTATGACCAGCAATTACTCGGGCTTGGATGGGAGTATCCAGATAGTTGGGCCTTTGGGGTTGGGATGTATACTCGTGATTCCGAAAGTGGCTTCAAATTTACGATAGGTTATAACTACAAGAACGTGTCGAGACTCAATAGTGGGGGTTCTCAACCACAACAACAGCAACAAGAACCACCACCGGAAGAGCAGGTTCAGTAAGGAGTAGATCCAACACTAGCCTCTGATGACAGAGCGGCTTGACTGGAGTGATGGAGTTCCTTGGTCTGAAAGATTTGAGGACATTTATTATTCTCGGAGTGATGGTCTGGCAGAGAGTCGATACGTCTTTCTGCAAGGGAATTGTGTGTCCGAAAGATGGCAGAAAAAAAGTATTTTTCGTATCAATGAGGCTGGATTTGGGACAGGCCTGAATTTTTTGGCTACCTGGCAGCTGTGGCGGGAAACCCGAGCTCAGGATAGCTGGTTATATTTTGAATCGATTGAAGGCTTTCCGCTAGATCGAGAGCAGCTGAAGTTAATCCATCAGGACTGGGGAGAATTGAAAGCTCTCTCGAAAATGCTTCTGGCCGCAAATAATTCTAGCAGTAAGTTACTTTCTGATTGGCAGGAGTGGCCGGAAGAAAGGATCACGTTAAGGTTGCATCACGCAGAGGTATTGCCAGCGCTGCGTGTCATGCAATCAAACCAAGTTGATGCTTGGTTTCTGGATGGGTTCAGTCCCAAAAAGAATCCTGAGATGTGGACAAGAGATG
>WTIF01000140.1:0-1743 GCA_011522845.1 Deltaproteobacteria bacterium | reverse complement strand
TGGTTTCTGGATGGGTTCAGTCCCAAAAAGAATCCTGAGATGTGGACAAGAGATGTTTTGCGAGAAGTGGCTCGTATCACTTGTTCTCAAGGGACCTGTGCTACCTATACGGCAGCCAGTCATGTGAGAAAGAGTCTGGAAGACTCTGGCTTTGTGATGAAGAAGATCAAAGGCTTCGCGCGAAAACGCGAGATGTTACATGGATGTAAATTGTAAAAGAGTTAGAACATGGCTCGGGTCTGGGTTCTGGGCGTGGGATCGTTTGCCCATGCGATGGCACAAATTTGTCGGGAAGATGGTGCAGAAGTCCATACTTACCTGACTCGAAACTATGGCCACTATGGAGCTTCTCTTTGCGGGGAAGTTTATGAGGCCCGGAGGCATCCGCAACTGCTAACGCTCTTTGACAAACATCCACCAGATCTAGTGATCCCTATGTCAATCGATTGGCAAACCCAATCATGGGGACCTGATTTGGTAGAGCAAGGTGTACCCATCCTCTCACCAGTTGGCGAAGCTACTCAATTGGAGGTGGATCGGGATTTCGCAATGCGGCTCTGTGAGCAATACGGTATTCCAATACCATGTAGTCACTATGCTAGAAATCGTTTGGAGGCTGAAGAGATTCTTCGCAATGATCCAAGGCCTTATGTACTGAAAAATCCGATTTGTTCACCCTTTAGTCCAGTACATACGATTGTTTGTGAAACGGTAGAGGATACGTGGGGGTGGATAAGATGTGTTGATTACGCAGAAGGACTCTTTCTCCAAGAGTATTTGGGAAATGTGGAAGCAGGTCACTTCGTTTTCGTGAGCAATGGCGAAATTATTAGTCAGATCAGTAACCAGGAGTACAAGCGAGCCTTCACAGGGAACATGGGGCCTGTCGCTGGAGCTCCCTTAGGCGGGATTGTTGAGCAAGATCCTGAAGATCGATATGGATTGGCAAAAGATTTAATTCAGCCGCTGCAACCGTGGCTAAAGAAAGTGAACTTTCACGGTCCGCTGCAAGTCACTGCAATGAGGCAACAAGACCGCTGGGTACCGATTGAGTATAATGTGAGAATGGGAGTGACGTCCGGTGCTCTCTGGTTACGCATGTTAGAAAATCCGGTAAAGGCTTTATGTTCTGTAGCTAATAACTGGGCCGTCAAAACCAAATGGCGAGATTCTATCCAAGCAGGAGGAACTCTTACACTGGCTGGATATGGTTATCCCTACATCGTCGAAGATGTACCGCCACTACCGGTGCGAATAGAAGGAGAAATAGACTGTGATCTCTGGTGGAATGAAGTCCGATCAGATTCACTCGGTATCTACACAGAATCCCATAAGGGCCTAGATAAAGGGCATCGAATCGCTGATGTGAACGGCCTTGGAAAAACTGTTGAAGACGCACTACAGAGTGCATATCAAAACATAAGTAAACTTCACTGTTTACATAGTTATTTTCGAACCGACGTTGGTCAAAATCTTTGGCCAATTGGTGTCGGCTTTTGAGCAAACAAGTAGGTTATAATCCTACTAGATTTTTAAGATTCACTACATCTATCTTCGGGTAAGTGTAGTGAATCTTCATCTGGGGAATCTGGCGAGATTCTCCAAGAGATGATCTTTGACAATTGAATCTGAAAAATTAACCACTGTTGCCGGCAAGTCTCTCGGCTAAGCAATAGTTCAAGTGAGGCAGTCTTATTTATACCTCGCTTGAACCACGCTGACTGTTCTTCCAGCAGACTTGCC
>WTIF01000072.1 GCA_011522845.1 Deltaproteobacteria bacterium | reverse complement strand
CTTGAAGAGCAGATAGTGGAGCATCATTATCTAATCCTTCAAGGTATTCGAAATGTTCAGTTGGAATCTTTGAATCACCAGTGTAAACGTATGGACTCCCAAAGGCACAAGTGCCTGCAATGTAAGAGAAGAATATTGTAATGCTGGTGATTAGGTGAGTAAGTGTTGACAAACGACCCATGTGATCTCCAGTTTTCTTGTTCCCTAAAATGGAAGATTAATTTTTGATCCCTTTGATCAGATTGGACCACCAATCAGTAGTCATTGTTTGGTCTTCCAGTGAAATTAATTGACCTAGTTTGGGAGTCATTAATTTCACACCATGTATTTTAGAAAACTTGACGCTCTCTTGAATCGGGTCATACCAATTGTGGATTGCAAGATTAAACATACCCCAATGAACAGGGACCAAATAGCGTCCCTTGAGATCAATCGAAGCCTGCACTGCTTCTTCAGGTAGATTATGCACTTCCCGCCACCGCACGTTGTATTGCCCACTATCAATAAATACCAAATCAATGGGTCCAAACTTGTCTCCAATTTGTTTGTAGTGGACGTCGTACCCTGAATCTCCACTGAAGTAAAAGCTGACATCTGCTGACTGAACAACCCAAGAAGACCAAAGTGTTTGAGAGATATTGAAGAGAGCCTGTCTGCCGGAGAAGTGTTGGGCTGGTGTTGAAGTAAAGGTAACCTGATCGAAGGAAGTAGACTGCCACCAGTCTAATTCAACCATCTTCTCTTCACTCACCCCCCAGCTTTTCAAATGAGATGTAACCCCTAGTGGTACAATGAATTTTGAAACTTTGTTACTCAAGTACTGAACAGTATTCATATCAAGATGGTCATAATGGTCATGGGAGATCAAAACGACATCGATTTTTGGTAACTCATTGAGCTCAAGAACAGGTGGTTGAAATCTAGGTACGATGAAATTGACAGGCGAGGCTGAAGGAGAGAAGACGGGATCTACTAAGATGATCGTGTTCTGAATATTTATCAGGAGGGTTGAGTGACCAAACCATACAAATTTAATGCTCCCAGTCGGCTTTAAAAACTCTTTGAGATCAGGAGGCCGTATTTCGGGCAGTACTATCTCAGGAACGGTTTGATTGGGATTAAAAAGCATATTATTGGAAAATCGCTTCATGGGATTCTTCCAGAAGCTATCTCTCTTCCGCATTTCTTCAAAAATATTTTCTCTACGATTTTTGAACCTCTCATTCTCAGTGGAATAGTTTGGAGACTTCCTGAGTTCGTCCAAGTGGGCTCCACTTGGATTTTCTCCCAATTGGGAACATCCCGAAAAGGAGTGAATTAAGGCTATAACTAGAGCAAAAACGCTGATTTTTCTAAGAATTTTCATGGGGTGGCTAAGGAGAGTGAGGCGGTGGGAGAGCGATTGGAAAAAAACTATTCCAGTAGATCTAGTACTTCTTTGATTTTCTTCCTGACGAGAGCCCGATTTTCAATTTTGCTTTGATCTAGAATTAACGAAAGTCCTGGGATCTGATGTTCAGTCAAACCAAACTGGTCAGCTTGATCCATCATGAGTCCCTCGACTTTATAAGTCTGCACAGGGTAAGAAACACCTTTGACCTTGATCGTGTTATTCTTTGAGCAGTTGATCTCACTTCGAACATGCAGATAGGTGTCTTCGGAAATAAGGATCGAGTTTGGCTTTGCATTGCTTTCCAGCCTGGAAGCGAGGTTTACCCCGTTACCAATCACAGTATAATCTAACCTGTTTTCGGAACCAAAATTCCCAACGGTACAGATCCCAGTGTGGATCCCCATTCTCGCATTGAGTGGGAGCGCAAGGCCTTTATCTTTCCAGATTGCACGAACTTCCGCCAACTGGTCGACCATCTCCATTGCCATCCTGACACAATTGACGGCATCAGCTTTTTCCCCCTTACTGGCTGGGTCACCAAAGAAAATCATGATTGCGTCGCCAATATACTTGTCGATTGTTCCTCCCCACCGCAACGCAATTTTAGACATTTCAGTGAGATAGTGGGTAAGCAACTCTGTGAGTACTTCGGGTTCCAATCTTTCTGTCAGTTCAGTAAAGCCTTCAAGATCAGAAAAGAAAATTGTCAGGAGTTTTCTTTGAGTCTGAACTTTCACATCAAGTTCACCGGTAAACAGAGAGTTGTAAACCTCCGGGGAGAAGTATTTTGAGAGTTTCGTAGAAAAATTGGCTAATTTAGCATTGGCAACACTGAGTTTTTTTTGACTTTTATCACTCAAACGAATGAGCCGATTTTGCTCCTTATTGAGCTTGATGTAGGCCTTGAGTAATTCTGCATAGTGACGCGCCTCAATTTCTTCTTCTGAATCAACTCGTTGTTTACCCTGCTCAATAATTGATTCTTCATGAGAAAGTAAATCAGTCATCAGAGTAACTCATTAACTTAAAGTTAGCATTCTCAATATCATCTGAAAAATCTTCCCCAAATTCCTCCATAGTGTCGTCTTCCTCGTGGTAGTGCCATTCAATATTGATCTCTCTGTTTTCTCCCATTTCATCAATAAGCTCGAAAAGCTTCATCAGCACTCGAGCACTTGAACTATTGAAATAAGTTAGTTTGAAAACGAATGTTGCAGGTTCATTAGAATCATTTTGTGAATATTGTTGAATTGATTCTAAAATTGGTCGATAAAACTCATCAGAATGCTCAGGGTAGGATTCTCCACCAAATAAAAAATGGTGGTTACTAAAATCAAATTTTATTTCTGGAGTAGTCTCTGTAGCTGAAATATCTAAATTATCCATTTTTCTACTCAAATGATCGCGTTAATACAGAAAAACGTGTAGTCATCACTTACTTCTTCAAACGAAAATTCAAGAGGATAGCCTGCCCTCCTGGCCATTTCCAAAAATCCCAAACTAGCACCCTTACTGCCTTCCTCAGGCCCTTCCATCATCTGTTTTTTATATAATTTCTTCAATTCATCCTTGTCCTTACCTTCAATCAAACTTACTCGCTCTTTCATTCGATTTACATCTTTATTAAAAATCAAATTTCCGCACCGAACAGTAATCCCCTCAGGGTTATTTCCAATTGTGACTATGCCATAGCGTACTTCATTATCTAGCTCATTAGATTCACCAATCGAATCTGCTGAATAGCGAATTACGTTTTGAACACCTTCAACAAAGATCGAGAAAACCTTTTTGGTTTTTCCAAGATCTGTTTCTTCAACCTCTAATTTCTTTTTTATTGTTTCACCTATAGCCACCAAAATCTTTTGCGTTACATAACCACTGTAACAAAACATTATATCGTTTTCTTTCAGAGTTTTCTGAAGTTCATAAAATTTTATCGAATCCATTTTACCTTTATCTGTTCACACGGTTTCTACTTGGTTACTCACTCGGAAGCCAAATAATGAAATATCGTCTCTTCTCCTATTTTCCCCCTGGTATTGCTCAAAGTCTTGTGAAATGTTCTGGATTGTCAAATCAAGATCCGAAATCTCACTAATCTTTCGAATGATTCGTTTTTTACCATACATAATTTTCTTGGGTCCACCCACTTGATCTGTCAACCCATCAGAAAAAAGATAGAAAGTAGGACTACTACTTAGGCTGACATCATGGACATCAAAGCTTTGCGGATGAGGTTTGGTTACATAGCCAAGACTTTTTTTATTTCCTTTCAGTTCAAAGATTTCATTTGCTGATTTGTAATAAAGATTCATCTTCGCTCCCGCAAATCGAAGGAGATTTTGTTTTTGAGAAAAGCAACAAACACCTCCATCCAACCCAAACTCAGTTCCAGTGTTCTCATCAAATTTAAGTGTCTCTTCCAATAGGAAATCCAATGAATCAAGAATCTGATCTGGGTGGCTCAGATCTACAATCTCTTTCACTCGATTCAGCAAAGTTGTGGATATCAGTGTCATGAATGCCCCTGGTATGCCATGACCAGTACAATCCGCTACCACCAATCCAGTCCAATCGCCCGATATCCATACGCATTAAGATTGACCGCCTACCCCGTCC
>WTIF01000144.1 GCA_011522845.1 Deltaproteobacteria bacterium | reverse complement strand
GCCACGTTTGATCCGTACTTGCTGGATACTCGCTATTACGGGACAGAGCTTTACATCATGCAATACTATGAAATGGGCTTCACCCTCAGCGGCTGGGTCTTCCTTTCTTCTTCGTTGACCTTCAATTATTTGGTTGCAGAGGAAGATAAGGCAAAAGGAACCAGCTTCCTGTTCAAGGCGCAGTTCTAAGAGACCTTATAGTTAAAAAAACCCAATTTTTTACGAGAGACAAATGTCCTTTACGTTGGAACTGGGAGCAAAAGCTCCCGACTTTTCTGTTGTCGGAACAGACGGCCAGACGTATGGCCTAGCCAACTTTGCGGAAGCCTCCACGTTGGTGGTGTTCTTCACCTGCAACCACTGTCCATTTGTCGTCGGATCTGATGAGGTTACACGGGCCACTGCTGAGAAATTTCAGGACAAGGGAGTGGCTTTTATCGGAATCAATTCAAACAGTGAAAAGACCAATCCCACTGATGATTTTGATCAGATGGTCTTACGAATGAAGGAACACAATTTCCCGTGGATCTATGCGAGGGATGCTTCCCAAGAGGTTGCGCAAGCTTACGGAGCATTACGAACTCCTCACTTCTATGTTTTTGATGCGGATCGCAAGCTGGTCTATTGTGGCCGGGGAGTGGACCAGCCACGAGACACCTCCAAGGTGCAGGTGAATGACCTGGAGAAAGCGCTGGCAGAAGTTACGGCTGGAAAATCGGTAAGTGTCCCCTTGACCAATCCAATCGGTTGTAACGTTAAGTGGTTAGATCAAGACGCACACTGGATGCCTGCAGACGCTTGCGATTTGGTGTGAACCAGTGTCTGCAGATCTGCCAAGGAGTGATACATGACATCCAAGCCAAACGATCGCCTTTCTCTGACCGGAAAAACGGCATTGATTACAGGAGGAGCTAGTGGCATTGGGCTAGAGACCGCCAAGGTTTTTGCTCAAGCAGGGGCACAGGTCTCGATTGGGGATCGAAACGAAGCCGCTTTACAGAAAGCTCAAGCTCAACTTAATGATAAGGGCATCTCCATCGAAGCCTTGTTTCTGGATGTGACCAAGGAAGATTCCGTTGTGGAAGTCATGAGAAGAGTAGCAACGTTGGGTTCTTTTGAGATTCTAGTCAATTCAGCTGGAACAGGAGCCCGGATGGAAGCAACCGAACTGCCCTTGGAGCGTTGGCAGGAAGTGCTCAATGTGAACTTGACAGGGACCTTTCTTTGCTCCAGAGAAGCTGCCAAAACGTTCCTCGAGCAGGGCAAAGGGAGCATTGTCAATGTAGCTTCGATCATGGGTCTGATCGGAGGTGGAGTTTACCCCAATCCGGCTTATCAAGCCAGCAAGGGAGGGGTGGTGAATTTGACACGTTCACTTGCTTTGGATTGGGCTTCTCGTGGAATACGGGTCAATGCGGTCGCTCCTGCGTTCGTGAGAACCCCCCTGACTCAAAGTCTACTGGCAGAAGATGGGATGGAAGAAAAGCTACTCGCACGAACGCCACTCGGACGGCTGGTGGAAACTTACGAAGTGGCAGATGCCATTCATTTTCTGGCCAGTGATGCGGCTGCCATGATTACAGGACACACCCTTCCTGTCGATGGTGGTTGGGTGGCCCAGTGAAACTATTCAATGACTTGAATCCGAAAAGGTATCGATGACAACCAACGCTCCACTCTCTGCTGAAGCGATTCAACAATATCAAGAAGAGGGCTACTTAATCCCAGATTGCCAGCTGCCAGAATCACGGTTGACCGAGTTAATGGAAGCAGTTGAGCGGGTCTTGGTTACCAATCCGGAGGTGAGACCGGAGAAGCTGGTCAGTGTGCACATCAGTGGTTTGAACCAGGAGGGAGTGCGTGGTGATGATGCTTTCATGGAGTTAGCCAAGGATCCAATGATCGTGGATTGTGTGGAGCAGTTGATTGGTCCAGACATCATCCTCTGGGGTTGCCAATTGTTCTGTAAGCCCGGCACAGATGGGATGGAGGTGCCGATGCACCAAGACGGCGCTTACTGGCCGATTCGTCCTTTGGCAACTTGCACGGTGTGGGTCGCTTTGGATCACGTGTCCGAGGAGAATGGCTGTATGCGAGTAGTGCCGGGTTCACATCGTCATCAATCGCTGTCACATCAAAAGGAATCCCGAGAGGATTTGGTACTCAATCAACGGGTCAATGATGGTCGGATTGATCCAGAAAACACAGTCAGTCTGGAACTCGCGCCAGGGCAGTTCTCCATGCATGACGTCCACTTGGTGCACGGCTCCCATCCAAATCGTTCGGGCAAACGACGGGCGGGTCTGGCCATTCGCTACATGCCCTCTACGAGCCTGTTCAACCGAGACTTGATTGATACGGGCACTGGCTCCGGCTATCTGATCAATTTTGCGCAAAGACCTCTTTGGTTGATCCGTGGAGAGAACAAGGCAGGTAGTGATTTAAAAGTTGGTCACGCCTGAAATTCTGATTCTCACTCTATACGCACAACTATTTCTCTGCCTCGCACTCTTCCTTGCTTTGGCCCCAGCGCTGAAACAATCCTTTCCTTTTCCTTGAAACCATGAACATTGGGATCTACATCTACGATCAGGCTGAGGTCTTGGACTTTTCAGGACCCTTTGAGGTGTTCAGTGTTGCCAATCGCCTCGCAAACTTGGGCTGGAATATTTGGCTTGTGGCAGAAGAGGAAAGCCTTGTCGAAGCACGAGGGGTGTTTCAGGTGAAGCCTCATTATTCGATTCAGAATGTTCCTGAGTTAGATGTGTTGATCGTAGTTGGTGGGGTTCATTCCGATGAGTTACGTAAGACGGAAGTGATTAACTGGATCCGAAAGACCGCTGAAAAGACTCAGATCACAGCCTCAGTCTGTACCGGAGCCTTCTTACTGGCAGAAGCAGGCTTGTTGGATGGATTGGAAGTGACGACTCACTGGGAGGATATCCCAGATTTGCAGAGGAATTATCCGAACCTACAGGTTCGAAAAGGTATTCGCTGGATTGAACAAGGCAAGCTGTTCACTGCGGCAGGGATCTCTGCTGGGATTGATACGAGCCTAGAATTGGTTGCACGATTGGCTGGTGCCGAGCTAGCTGAACGAACTGCCAGGCAGATGGAGTATGCTTGGAGTCGGCCTAGAACTTAAGCAGTAAGTGAAACTGTATTTCTGATCATGCGGACTTGATCAAAGAAAGTCGCAGTGAGATTGAGTCATCGTCTTCTTTTTCATGATCTCCATCATCTCATCAGGCGTCAGTTTCGCTTTGAGTTCTTCAAAACATTGCTGATCCTTGGCGTAGGGGGGCTTAGATTTATCGATGGGATTGAATGTGATGAAGCCTGTGGCGATGCCAATCCCAATCAGGGCTACCAATGATGATAAAATGATAATCGTTGTTTTCGTGTTTTTGTTCATAAGCTTGAGTAGTAGAAAGTAATGTTGGCAATCTCAAAAATATAGAGCACAAAAACATGTAGCAAGAAAACTTATTCTTTACGATAAAGCTTATTGTTTTTCACGATCATTGAGTCGACTTTACCATTCTGATCCCGTTGAAAGTAGACGGAAAACTCCCCTGCATAGATTCCTTCATGATTGGGATCAACAAAATGATCAACTCCCACCTTGGAAAGCACAACAGGCCTAGCTAGCGGCATTCCCTCTCGCAGATTTAGCAACATCAAATTCTCTCCCATCTCTGTAACGTAGTAGTGCCAGTGGTGATCATCTGAATAGAGGTTTTCATATTCAGCATACAACAGCGGCCTATCAAACGATTTAGGATCCGTCAGTACTCTACCGACCATTTCATATAAATTCCTTGAGATGCTTTGGGGATGGTTGAAATAAACAGGTGCATCCACCGTATTGGAGAGGACAACGACTCCCAGTCTATTTTGATTATCCATCACCAATTCTGAAGCAAATCCCATCAATCCTCCGCTGTGCAGAACAAATTCTTTTTCACGAAAATAACCGAGCCCTGTTCCACCAAGCTCTAGGGTGTTGGCGAGCAAAGCTAACGCAGTATTTAAG
>WTIF01000313.1 GCA_011522845.1 Deltaproteobacteria bacterium | reverse complement strand
GTAAAAACCGTTGGGAGATTTCGAGCATGAACTAGTTGCTCAATCTTCGGTAGGATAGCCAACCCGGCTTCAGCATACCAGGGTCCTGGTTCCAGGAAAATACGTTGCATGTCTATACAGATGTGCAAAGCCTGCTCATCCAGGAATCCAAAGGGCAGTGGGCGTCTTTCAGGCATCTGGAAAAACCAAGGTGTCTTCTGGCCGAAAGCTGAGATGAACTGGGGTATTTGGTGCAATCAGTTCCCCCGAAAGATTCTGCACAAAGACTCTGACAACTTGATCTCCACATTGAACTAGGTAGGTCAGACTCATCCCATTGAAAATATGTTCGTTCACTTGACCAGCTATGTGATTGCTGCTGGAAGGGGGTATGTCTTGATCTTCATGGATCGAAATTTTTTCAGGACGGATGGAGCAAATTACTTGATGGGAAGTTGGCTGGCTGCGAGTTTGAATTGTTCCACCAACTTCTACATTGACACCTGAACCGTCAACTTGCCCCTTCAATAGGTTGGCTTCTCCCAGAAATCGAGCCACAAAGACGCTCTGAGGATTTTCATAAATGTCCACTGGGCTTCCGTGTTGAACAAGCTGACCTTCATTAAGAATTCCAATTTGATCAGACATGGTTAGCGCCTCTTCTTGATCGTGGGTAACAAAAATCGTGGTGATTCCCACATCACGCTGAATGCGTTTCAACTCAATCTCCATTTCCAAACGCAGAGTCCGGTCTAGGGCGCTCAAAGGTTCATCCAGCAGCAGCACACGAGGTTTTGTAACAATTGCCCGAGCTAAGGCAACTCGTTGCCGCTGCCCTCCGGAGAGTTGATCGGGTCTACGGTCATCAAATCCTGATAGCCGCACAAGTTCCAGAGCCTCACCAACAAGACGCTTCGACTCTGATGCAGTAATCCCTCGTACCCGCAGTCCAAATCCTACATTTGCCTGAACATCCATGTTTGGAAAAAGCGCATAACTCTGGAAGACCATGCCAATGTCTCGCTTTTCCACGGGGATGTGATCCACAACTTCCCCATCGATCTGAATTGAGCCCTGATCAGGAATCTCAAAGCCTGCAATCATGCGTAGCAACGTCGTTTTACCACTTCCCGAGGGGCCCAATAGAGCAAAGAATTTTCCATCCTCGAATTCAAAGGAGACACGATCCAGTGCAACTGTACTACCGAAGTTTTTGCTGAGGTTCTGAACACTTACACTGGCCATCAATCCCGCCCACCAAAGCGATAGAATCGAGAGACCCCAAGAAGCAATAGCATCGAAAGAATTATGACAAGTGTGGAAATGGCATTGATCTCTGGGGTGAAACCTTTGCGGATTGCCGTGTAAATTTCCACAGGCAGTGTTGTGACTCCAGGTGCTGCCAGAAAGTAAGAAATCACGAATTGATCCAAGGAAACAGCAAACGCAAACAGAGCTGCAGCGATGATTCCCGGCATCAACCAGGGCACGGTAACCCACAGGGTCGTTTGCCAGTAACTGGCACCAAGAGATCTGGCTGCATCTTCGAGAGCGGAGTCAAATGATTTCAACCTTGCCGAAACGACAATGACGACATAGGGCATTGAAAGAGCCACGTGACCCAGTACCATCGCATGAAGTCCACGTCCGATTCCCACCCAGAAGAAAAAGACGAGCATCGCCGTGCCGATGATCAACCAGGGGATCGTAATCGGTGGAAAAATTAGGATTTGCAGCAAACGCTTCGCTCTAAAATGATACCTGAAAAAAGCAAGGGCAACTGCAGTCCCCATCAAGGTCGATAGGCAGGTACTAAGCAGAGCGACCGTTAAGCTGTTTAGAGTCGCTGAATGAAGTTTCCTGTTATTCGCTAGCGCTTCGTACCATCGGCTACTCCATTCAATTGGAAGTCGATATAGCTGGGATTCATTGAATGATAAGGCAACCATGACCAAAATTGGCACATACAGAAAGAGCAGAATGCAAACCAGGTAGATACGACCAGTCCATTTGAGGAAGTTCATTTGAAGCGACGTACGATAGGCGAGAAACCCAAAAGGACCAGCAGTACGAGTCCCATCATGATGAAAGATAATGCTGCGCCAAGGGGCCAATTGAAAACTGCGGTAAACTGATCTTCGATAATAGTACCAATGAAGGTCCCGTTTCGCCCACCTAGCAGTCGAGGTTCCATGAATGAACCGATTACAGGAATGAAAATCAAAACTGAACCCGCAACGATACCTGGTAACGCTAGAGGAACGATCAGCCGAAAGAGTATGGTCAATTTCCCTGCACCCAGTGATCGGGCTGCTTCCAGCAACTGGTTATCGATGGCATCAATCGAAATGTAGCACGTGAGAATCATGTAAGGCAGGTAGGAGTGAACCAGCCCCAAAAGGATTGCGGGATAGGTAAACATCAGACCAAGTGGGCCTGTCCCAGGCAAGAGCCAATTGATGGAGTACTCCAGAATCCCGTTCCCTCGAAGAACCATTGTCCAGGAGAAGATGCGAACCAGGGCGTTTGACCAAAATGGTAGAATGATAAGCAAGAAGAGAGCTTCTTTGGTCCGTCCTCGAATGGATTTAGCGAGAGCCAGAGCGCAAGGGAACCCAAACAGCAGGCAAAAGGCGGTGACCTCCGCTCCAAGTTTGAAGGAGCGGAGCATCAATTCACTGTAGAAAGCTTTCTCGAAGAATGTCCCGTAGTTTTCTAGTGTCCACGATACTTCTCGATTGCCGATCGGCACATCACTGAGAAAACTGTAATAGAGCATCGCTGAGAGAGGCAGCAGAATGGTCAACGTCAGCCAAAGGTAGGCCGGACTGATCAGACTGAGAACTGCTGCTCGTTGCTTCATCAGTTCAGTAGGACTTCAACGAAGTACTCTCTTGGAAATCAGGAAATCAATTTTGAAAATAAGCTTTTGTTTCCTGCCAAAGCTCTACAATTTCTTCCCGCAAGGCGTCCTCCATTGGGCCCATGAACTGAACCTTGGCAACTTTCTTTGAATCACTGAAGGCTGTTCGGTTGAAGGCATCGGCTGGAAGCATCGAGACTGCTTTGGCATTGGCTGAAGTTGGCGCTCCAACTTCTGTATCCCACTTTACATAAAAGTCGGGATCAATCATGAAGTTGATGAAGGCCTTTGCCTCATTGCTGTTCGGGGCATTCGCTGGTATGGATAGTCCGTCCAACCAACCGATCGCTCCCTCCTGGGGGAGGACAAATTCGACAGGGAGGCCGAATGCATTCTTGGAACGCGAGGCAGAGCCTGACCAGTAAGTCGCAAGGTCGAATTCATTGGCAGAGAAGAATTGATTCCACTCATCTTCTGAGGACCAAAAGGTACGAATTTGAGGTTTCAACGCCCGTAGCTTTTCACGGATGGCACTTAGATCACTGGGATTGTTAATGTCTTGACCCAAGGCGACAGCTGCCAGTTGCACGGCTTCCACGGCATCATCACGCCAGCCTACTCTGCCAGCGTTTTTTGGATCCCAGAGGGCTTCTATTGAATTGGGTGTCTGCTGAAAATCACCAGTATCTATTGCAAATGAAGTTACCCCCCAAACCCAGGCAACTCCATAGGTCTTACCATCCGCGACAAGCTTTGGATCGTTACGCATGCCTGGCGAAAGATCACCTACATTCGCCATTCCTTTGGTATCAATCGCTTCAATCAAACCTTCTTTGGCGGCTTGGCCCGTGTAAGCGCTATTGATCAAAACCACATCATAGACTCCAGGGTTGGTTCTGAGCTTCGTCAACATTTCCTGTTCGGAGTTGAAGTAGTCATGAACAACCTCAATACCCGTACGTTCCTTAAACATTTCTAGGGCCCAGGCTTCATCTGTCCCGTATCCCTGCCAGTTGAGGACACGAATCTCCGCTGCACTAATCACGGAGCTCCCAAGGATCAGAACAATCAACCATTGGAAGGCGATCAATTTCAAAAGAACATGAAAATTCATTGGTTTTTCTCGCAGGAGTTGATGGGAAAAATCTCTTTCTACGCCATATTGACAACTAATTTCCAGAGAATACCTTCAATTACTGGGAGGCTCAATTGA
>WTIF01000353.1 GCA_011522845.1 Deltaproteobacteria bacterium | reverse complement strand
ACCCAGGAACGGCAGCGACTGACTACCCGACTTGGCTATACAATCCCAGAGTCATTGATTGATGCCGGACTGGAAAGTCCTGTGAGGAAGGTACTGGAGAAAGCAGCGAGTGCGTTTGAAGTGTTGGAGGGAGAATTTCCACAAGAAGCACAATATGTGGTGCCGATGGCGTATCAGCTGCGCTGGTCGTTGAAGATCAACCTGCGCTCCTTGATGTGGCTGGTGGAGTTACGAACTACTCCGCAGGGGCATGAGAATTATCGCTGGCTGGCTCAACAAATGTTCCAGCGAGTACACGAGGTTCAGCCTCGATTAGCTCAGCTGATGCGCTTCGTGAATCTGGAAGATTATCCGCTTGGCCGCTTGGCAGCAGAGGTGAAACAGGAGCTACGCAAGCCGTCTTCCTAGCGCATGCCCTCTGCACACTTGAGTACCTGAACTGAGACCAGTGCTGGCTGCACACCAAGGAGTTTACCAATTTCCACTGTGCAGCGTCCTTCGATTCCTGGATGCCGCACCTTGGGTGATTTTTCAGCTCGGTATTCTTCGACCCACTCCTGCCACAAGGGCACTTCCAGCGTCATTTTTTCAAGCAAGGCGAAGCGGTCTCGGTTGCTCCCCCAATCTTCGATCTGGACTTCCACGTAGTAACGCAGATCCTGGGGAGATTCGAAGCTGATCTCTTCTTCCTGATCAGGTTCAGGCAAGATCACTGGCACTTCTGGTCGTTGTTCATCAGGCAGATTCCAGCCCAGGCGCTCAACCACTTCTCGGTAAGTTTCCTGCAGCATCAGTGGTTCCAGCAACTCTTCTGCTGCCAAGGCAGGTTCTGGATCAGGTTGCAGTTCTTCCTGCAGCAAGGCACTCTGCTGAAAGACATATTTCATTTCCGTACAGAGAGCACGGATGTATTCCACGGTCAGTTGATCCAGCTCCTTGAGAGCTTGGTGGCGCTCTTGTGGACGTTGCAGGCGGCGCACATCGACGTGTAGTTCGTCAATTCGGCGCTTCAGTCGAGTGCGGTTCAAATCATCAGACAACGGCATTCCTATCCTCCCCACAAAGGATCACGTTAGCGGAGCTTTTCAACCGATGCCCCTTTGCAAAATTCATCACGGATTTCTCCAAACAGTTCAACTTCTGTTAGCCCTGATCATCATTGGTCCTCTGCTTAGCTGGACTTCCCTAGCGGCTGAAGAGAGCAACAATCCAATCTCAATCGAGGGACAGGTCCAAGTTCCCGAGGGAATTTCCCTCTCCGAAGGCCTGGATGTAGTGCTGATCAAATTTGTACTCGATCCCAGCGGCGAAGTCGTACCTGCTGGTCCAGTTGGACGAACCAAGACCGACGATACTGGCCGCTTTCGCTTCGAGGATCCTCCCCGAGATGACCGGGCCGGATACCGTCTGGGAACTCGATTTGAAGGGAACCTCTATAGCTCCGAGGTTTTCTTCATGCGTCCGGAACAACAACTGATTACTGTGGACATCCGTCTACCGTCCACCAGCTTCGATACCAGCGCACTGGTCTTCAGTGAGTCCTCGTTGTTCTTCGAGTCCAACATCGATCAACTTATCGTCACGGAGGTCATCAGCGTCCAGAATCCGACCGAGGACAATATTCTCAGCACCCAATCTCCCTTGTTGATGGAACTACCGAACGCCCATGAAAACTTTCGTGTTCTCGAAGACGGTCCGGAAACCTATCAACAGGAGGGCAATCAATTGCGCTGGACTCGTGGCTTTCCACCAGGAGACACGCAACTGCTCTTCCAATACACCATTCCTGTTTTTCTGGGCAGTCACTCGCTCCAGAAGCGCTACGCTCATCCACTGGATCGGGTCAGCGTCTTCACTCCAGCCAAACGCTTGGACGTGAGTTCTTCCCAATTGACCTTCCAGGGGAATCAAACCTTCGGTGATGTCGACTTTCTGGCGTGGCGGGCACAAGCCAGTGATGCCAGCCTGTTGGAGATCAGGATTTCCAATATCCCGGTGGACTCTCGCAACTATGCTTTTGTTAGCTTGGCTGTCTTCCTGACGTTGCTGCTGGCGGTTGGTTGGTTCTTCTGGCGTCGAATGCCTAGAACCGGGTTGGTTCAAAAATAGTTAAATAAAGCCTGCGTTGGGTGGCAGGAACGATAAATTCGGCGCAATTCCCGAGGATCTGCCGAATTCAGGGCCTCTTCATAGGGGATCTGGTAGTACCGTTCCACCATCTTTCGAAACCGCAACGCGCTATTGTGACTGTCAAAAATAAAACTCATAAGACATCCTCCAAAGAGAAATAAAGCACGTTCCCTTCCACTCCTCAAAAATCATGCCATCCCCTGAACCGTCACCCTCTACAAACCATACTCGCGGGAGGTCTCTCGCCCTGCTCTTGCTAGCGATTTTTCTGCTCTTGCCCTGGCTCGGACTGATCGGACTAGGCCTGCTCTGGCTGGAAGAACGTCAGTGGCTTTGGTACGGCACCGGAGTAATTGGAGCAACCCTGTTGATCGGTGGAATCGGAGTCCGCTGGTCACTTCGTGGCTGGAAACCCAAATCGGTGACCAAGCCCTTTGCCGCGCACTGGCCTCACGACACCCAGCCTCTCTGGGAAGCCATCCAACAGCGAGCCCGGCAGGCCACTCAGCAGCCGGAGTTGCTACAACAGCCAGCTCATCTTCAGGAACAACTCCTACAGGAAATTCAACGAGTCGCCTCTCACTTTCACCAGGATTCCTCTAAAGCGCTACTGGAAGTTCCCCTACCTGCACTGCTCCGTATTGTGGAACGGGCTGCGCTGGATCTCCGACGTGATTTGGAAACTCATCTGCCTGGAGCGCACCTGCTGACGATTCACGATCTCTTGCGCACTCGACGACTATATCTGCTGGGTAGTGATCTCTACGCACTCTACCGGGCTCTCTCCTTCGGGCTGGCACCACAGACAGCAATTTTACGAGAAATCCAGGGCTGGTTCAGCAGTGAGCTGTTGAAGGCTTCCCGGCAGGAAGTATCTGGTTGGTTGCTGGAGGCCTTGTTCGAGCGTGTGGGCTACTATGCCATTGAATTGTACAGTGGCTCGGTGATGATCGAAAAAGCGGATCTACAGCAATATCGTAGCTCCACGAGTGCAGCCGACCTGCAACAACAGCAATCCCACACTGAGTCGCTGCATCGAGAGCCCCTGCGCATCCTGATCCTCGGCCAGGTCAACTCCGGCAAATCGAGTCTGGTCAACGCGATGTTTGGCAAATTACAGGCAGCAACTGATGTGCTTCCGGTGGAACAAGGCCTGACTCCCTACCTACTGGAACAGGATGAGCTTCCCCAGGCGCTTGTGCTCGACTCTGCTGGCTTTGGTCTCCATGCAGATGAAAAACTGCCCAAAGCCTGGTGGAAGGCAGCTCGCAGTTCCGATGTATTACTCTGGGTCTGTGCCGCCAATCAGGCCGCTCGGCAGGCTGACAAACGATTACTTGACCAGCTCCGTGAAGAATTCCGCCAATCCAACCTGCCCTCTCCCGTCCTGTTCATCGTGCTGAGCAAGATCGATCTGCTACGCCCCCTTCGTGAATGGGAGCCACCCTACGACATCGAACAAGCCGTACGTCCCAAGGCCCAGTTGATTCGTCAAGCACTAGAAGCTGTCGCCCAGGACTTGGAAGCGCCGACAGAGAGCGTGATTCCGGTCTGCCTGGAGCATGGGAAAGTCTACAACGTTCAGGAAGCGCTGATTCCCAGCATCCTCGGAAGCCTGGAGGAATCACTGCGGCACAAGTACCTGCGTTGTCTGCCAGACCTACAGTCTCGTCAAAATTGGGAACAAAGCTGGGAACAGGCACGAGAGGCCGGACGCCTGGTTGCCAAGGGAGGATTACGACTGGTGCGTCGTGCTGCCCACACGGTCAGCGAGTGGGAAGAGCGCATCAGTCGCTAGTGATTCCGCTCAGAGGGTCTCACAGTTGCGGTGGGCACCGTCACAAAACGGCTTCTTGTTGGAGAGTCCACAGCGACAAAGAGCCACTGTGCCTTCTTTTTCAATTTCGTTACCTTCGGAATCCACCACGACCACCTTGTAGCCCTTGATTGTGTAAGGCCCCTTGGCTGACATCTGAATGCGCAATTCTTCCATTATTCCTCTGAGGATGGGTTGTTTGTGTCCAGCGGCAAACCATGTACCGCTTCTTCCAGTTTGACCAAATTGGATAAAATTCCTAGCCCATAAATATTCTTCACGAAAATCTTGCATTCTCAAACAGAATATTAGATTCTAGTCGGCTTTCGCTCAAATCGTTATTCTTGCGTTCAAAAACGTTATCGATAACGTCAGGTTGGGGAGGAGTTGGTTCTCCAATCTGCTGATTCACCCATGCTGGAGCAGTTATGGATCCCGAAAAACAGTGCCAGAGCAATGCGGAAAGGCAACGCACCTACCGGCTCAAGCTGCGTAAGAAGGGATTAGAGAGAGTGGAAATCAAACTATCGAAGGAGAGCAAGCAACTCCTCAAGAAGCTTTGTCGTGATTTTGACATGAATCGGCACCAGCTCGTTCAGCGTTTGCTGGTTCGTGCGGCGGTCGCCGAGTGCAGCGCCCCGGAGTGGCTCCGGAGTGAGAAGAAACTCCCCGCCGGCCTGCACGCCTCTGAAATACCCCCGCCCGCTGCCTAGCCGTAGCGGAATGCGGAAAACATATTCCGAACCCCCTGACTGAAAGGAGTTTCCATGCTACTGGAACACAAGCACTTGATCGTCCGTGCTGAAATTCACCATCCCCCCTGCAACCCAAGCGCAATGGACGACTGGATGCGCCAACTGGTTCAAGACATCCGCATGAAAGTGCTGATGGGGCCCTTCTCAGTCTACTCGGACATGCCCGGCAACCAGGGCCTGACGAGTGTCACCATCATCGAAACCTCGCACATCGCTGTTCACGTTTGGGATGAAGTCTCCCCTGCCCTGATGCAGATGGACGTTTATTCCTGCGCTGAGTTTGACCCACAACTGATTTTTGATCGTCTCCAGAGCGACTTTGGCCTCGCCAAGCTGGAGTGGAAATTTATCGACCGCGAGCACGGACTGGATGAGATCCCGCTGAGCCGGCCGATGCTTTTCCCCGTGCCCGATCTACTCGAAGCAGTTGCCTGAACGGTTCACACTCACCAAGGAGTTTCTGATGGAACAAAATCTTTCCACCCTCAACAACTGGCCGGCCTACCATAACCTGGATGACGAGCAGGACGCGCAGGATCACTTCATTGTCCGTGACGGTGTCTCCTGCGCTGGTGCTCACCTGATTGTCGATATCTGGGGTGCAGATCAGCTGGACGACCTGGAGCTAATGGAACGTGCGATGCGAGAGGCCGTCGAGACCGCCAAGGCCACCCTACTCCACATTCACCTGCACCACTTCACTCCCAACGGGGGCATTTCCGGAGTGGCTGTGCTGGCTGAATCACACATCAGCGTGCACACCTGGCCGGAGCGTCAATTTGCAGCTTTCGACATCTTCATGTGCGGTGATGCCAAACCAGAGTTGGCGGTCGAGGTGCTACGAACTCATTTTCAGCCCGGACAGCTCCGGGTACAGGAGTTGTTGCGAGGACGTACAGGGAGCTATGGAGACATTTAGCGAACAGCTCTACGAGGGCTACAGCCAACACCTGGAGATCACCGAGGTGCTCTTTGAACAACGCACAGAGCACCAGCACCTGATCATCTTTCAGAACCCCTGCTTCGGTCGAGTGCTGGCCCTGGACGGTGTGGTCCAGACAACCGAGGCTGACGAGTTCATCTATCACGAGATGATGGCCCATGTGCCACTGTTGGCGCATGGTCAAGCCACGGAGGTACTGATCATCGGAGGAGGGGATGGTGGCATGTTGCGAGAAGTGGTGCGGCACCCGAACGTCAAGCGAGTCGTGCAGGTGGAGATCGACCAGGCCGTGATCGAGATGTCGGAGCGTTACCTACCGCAGCATTCCCAGGGAGCCTTTCAGGATCCACGGGTAGAGATCGTGATTGCCGATGGCCTGCAGTTTGTCCAGGAGACCGCACTTCGTTTTGACGTGATCATCTCCGATTCGACCGATCCCGTGGGTCCGGGAGAGGCCTTGTTCACCAAGGGTTTCTATGCCAACTGTCATCGCTGCCTCAAGCCGGGAGGAATCCTGGCCACCCAGAACGGCGTCTGCTACATGCAGCTCCAGGAGGTGCGTGACACCTACCAGCGCCTGCGGCCCATCTTTGCCGATGCCACCTTCTATGGCGCATCGGTACCGACCTATGTCGGGGGCATCATGACCTTTGCCTGGGGCAGTGACAACCCGGCACATCGTCAAGTGCCCCTGAACACGTTGGCAGAGCGCTTCCAAGCTGCAAAACTACAGACTCGCTACTACAATCCGGCGATTCACCAGGGAGCTTTCGCCCTGCCCCAGTACGTCGTACAGGCGCTGCAGGAGGTGGCCTCCTAGCCACGATTTGCTGCACACGTCGTATGCTCTGCTGGGAACATCAAGGCCCCAAAGGGTCTGGGTGACTTACACAACACCACTCGAGTCCCGGTTCACCAAGCCGCTGGCCAAGGAACAGGGGCAGTTCCCTTCCGCGCAAGCTGGGCGATTTCAGTGGCACAAATCCACAAAGCTGCTAGTCTAAAGGTTCTGTTGTGGGGGTGTCCCGGTATTCGACTGGGTGTGGAACTCACTGAGAGCAAGCCGTGGGTGATGAACGTCCACGTAAATACGGTCATCAAAATTATAGCTGCAAACAACAGCGACTACGCTCCGGCTCACGCAGCAATCGCTGCCTGAGTAGGCGTCTCGCGGAGGTAGGCCCGAGGGCCTCCGTTGAGGTGTAACCCTTTACTTGGGCTGGTCTGGCTGGGCTTCTGACGGTCAGATGAGATCAACTGGAAGTGTACAGTCGTGAGGCGGTCGATTGCCGACACCGACTGTGAAAACGACAAGTTTCGACTAAGCTTGTAGCGCTTCGTGGGAAAGCATTTCAGGACGCGAGTTCGACTCTCGCCACCTCCACCATTTCTTCGAATTTAATCACAACTTCTTCCTCTTCTTCCCTAAAACACCCAACCATTCCTCGTTTTTCTTCCCTTCGGTTCACTGCAGTTCGTCGTCATGGATCGGCTGATTGACACCCATAGTGACACCTCAATCGCTCTTCTTCTAAATGACTCCTTCTTTGGATCATCCGGTTTGACAGTCAACCAATCCTGCTCATAACCAGTTGACATCTGCGCTGCATCGAATCAGTCTTCTGTCCTACCTGTTTCATCACATTTGCCACTGGGCTAGCGGACCTTTTCTTCGGGAGACAAGATGATTCCAGAGCAGCTGTTTACCAAGGAAGACTCCAACGATGACCGTCTTTTTTATGCGAGCCCACGGCTAGTTAAGCACATCGACGAAAATGCCTGTCACGTTCTGAAAAACTACTATGATCAGTTACTGAAAGATGGCGATGCCGTGCTGGATTTGATGTCGAGCTGGGTTTCGCACCTGCCTGAGCACAAGCACTACTCTAGGGTTGCTGGCCATGGGATGAACCAAATTGAACTGCAAAACAATGCGCAGCTCACTGACTTCCATATTCAGAACCTAAACACGGAGCAGCAGCTGCCATATGGCGATGAAGAATTTGACCTTTGCACGATTGCCGTATCAGTTCAGTACCTAACCTCTCCGGTACAGGTCTTCAAGGAGATTTACAGAGTCCTAAAACCGAATGGGACCTGTTGTGTGAGTTTTTCCAACAGAATGTTCCCAACCAAAGCGATCCTGGCTTGGCGAATGTTTGGCGGCGAGGATCACTGTCGGCTCGTTTCCTGGTACTTTGAGAAGACGGGGGAGTTTCGTGAAATTCAGTCTGCGCAGCTTGTCCGTGAAAACAGCAACTTTGATCCGTTGTATGTCGTAACAGCCAAGAAAATCTTGGTTTGAACCATCATCCATCAACAACAATTTCCGGTTGGAAGCCATGAATCAATCAAAAGAAAATTCGCCCAGTGGTTCGGATCTCCGAAGATCCGAAATCCATTTTTCTTTCAGAGACAACAACTACAAAGGGTATCTCGTGGCGCCAGGAGCGGAACAAGGTCCACGCCCACTCGTGTTGATTTTTCACAACTTTCAAGGGCTCAAGTTCTTCGAACTGGATGTTGCCGAGTACCTGGCAAAATTGGGGTACGTCGGATTAGCGGCAGATCTTTATGGGGATCTCGTGCCACCTGATCAAAGACTATGGCCGGAAGATGAGCAGCTCGTGCCTGCTTTCCGGAAGCGGTGTTTTGAGGGGCTCGTTTCCCTGGATCGCGATCATGAAAAATTCAGAGCCTTGCTGAAGATTTGGTTGGAAAAAGGCTTGGAGAGTCCTTTTGTTGACAAAACGTTTGCCCCAGCTGCAATCGGCTACTGTTTTGGGGGAATGGCGGTGCTGGAGTGTATCCGAGGGGGATTGGATGTCGGGGGAGTGGTCTCTTTCCATGGTCTGTTGCAAACCGGAGAGGATCCGAATGCCGCAAAATATGGCGCAACGATACCACCGCTGCAATTATGTGAAAACCATTACAACACAAAAGCCGTCGTATTGATTGAGAACGGTGCAGCTGATTATCTAGTGACCAAGGAAAGCAAGGAGAGATTCTATGCTGAAATGAATGAGGCTGGAGTTGATTGGAATTTTCATGATCACTCAGGAACCCCTCACGGATTTGCGCTGCCCCCGACGCTGGGCTCTCCTGGACATTTGCATGAAAGTTCTGACAGACGTTCTACGATGAACATGTTGAGCCTGTTTAAAGAAATATTTCCGGGAATTCCACAAAATTATGTTGCGAGAAATGCCGCTGGCACCGCCATTCCTGTGTAAGTAGAGAAGCAGAAAAAAATAGGTGTAGGTATAATCACGTCGTTTGGTCCAACTGAGCCATCTCTGTTTGGGATCTATCGATGTGACGCTCTCACTGCGCTCATTCAAAACACGTTGAATCCTGCTGCCATCTGACGGGTGCCAGAGTTTCCTGTTACTAACAGACCTATTCCTTTGATGACCTATCAATTCTTCATCTGTGACGTCTTCACCAAGCACGCTTTTCAAGGGAATCAGCTCGCAGTCCTTCCAGAAGCTAGTGGTTTGAATGATGAGCAAATGCAGCAGATCGCTCGTGAATTCAATTTCTCTGAGACAACTTTTGTCTTTCCTCCTGAACAGGGCCAGACCAAACGAGTGAGGATCTTCACGCCTACCTCGGAAGTACCATTTGCAGGTCACCCCAACCTGGGCACCGCCTTCACTCTCTACCGCAACGGATATCTTGGGGATGCCCAGCCTCCGCTGCAGGTCGTTTTTGAGGAAGAGGCTGGTTTGGTTCCGGTCACCATCACCAACCCAGATGACGGTCATCCCTTCTTTGAACTACAAGCTCCCACACCCCTCTCGCTTGGAGCGGAGATTAATGTCGAAGCTGTTGGCCAGGCTCTCAGTCTTTCAGTCTCCGCGATTCGTTCGGATAGACACAGGCCGCAGCTTGCCTCTGTGGGTCTGCCTTTCTTGATGGTCGAATTGAAGGACCGAGAGGCACTAGAGAAAGCGAGGCCAAACCTAGACGCTTTTCCAGTACTCCAGGCGCAGGGTGTAGCGATGGTGCATCTCTATGTGCGCTCTGAGGATGAATTTGATCTGCGGACTCGGATGTTCGCTCCGTTGGACGGCGTGACCGAAGATCCTGCAACTGGAAGTGCGAATTGCGCCTTGGCTGGATTACTCGCTCACCTGGAGGAAGGGGTGGACAGAGAGTATGATTGGAGAATCGCTCAGGGAGTTGAAATGGGCAGACCGAGTGAACTGAGAGCCCGGGCAAGAAAGCAAAACGGTGTGGTAACCACCACCTGGATTGGTGGGAATTGTATCCAGGTAGCAGAGGGCAATCTACATGTCTGAGAGCAAATTCTCCTAGGAGTGAATTGATCACTCTTCCCTTGCTTGACTTTCCATCGAAGCATGCCCCAAACAGATTCATCAACAGAGTAGCGCAATGAAGCCAACACACACGTTTTCTGGTTGTATCCCAGCCCTGATGACTCCCTGCGACGAATCTGGCAGCCCCAAATTTGATGCGCTGGTCCGCAAAGGCCAGGAGCTGATGGAAGAAGGAATGAGTTCAGTGGTCTACTGTGGATCAATGGGCGACTGGCCGTTACTTTCTGAGGAGCATCGTCGCCATGGTGTGAATGCCCTGATCGAAGCTGGCCTTCCAGTCATTGTGGGAACCGGTGCTCAAAACACTCAGAACGCAGTCGCTCATGCTGTCCATGCAAAGGCCAGTGGAGCAAGAGGGTTGATGATCATTCCCAGGGTACTCTCCAGGGGCACTTCACCCGCAGCGCAAAGAGCACATCTGGCTGCAGTTTTAGAAGCTGGGGTGGACCTTCCCTCTGTGATTTACAACAGCCCATACTATGGATTTGAAACGAAAGCGGAGTTGTTTTTTGATTTACGGAAAGATTACCCGCATCTCGTGGGATTCAAGGAGTTTGGAGGTGCTGAGGCACTGAGTTACGCTGCAGAACACATCACCAGTGGGGAGGAAGAGTTGGAACTGCTGGTTGGGGTCGATACCCAAGTTTGCCACGGAGTACTTCGATGTGGCGCCATTGGATTGATTACTGGGGTTGGCAACGTTCTGCCACAACCTGTGCTGAAGTTGTTTGCGCTCTGCCAAATGGCTCTCCGCGGAGATTGCCAAGCAAAAAACTATGCGTATGAACTCGAAGATGCCCTAAAAACGCTATCCACTTTTGATGAAGGCCCGGACCTTGTGCTCTATTACAAATACCTGTTGTTTCTCAAGGGAGATGCTGACTATCAACACCATCTCAATGCCTTTGATGAACTGGGTCCAAGCCAGAAAAATTTTGCAGCGAGCCAGTTGGCTTTGTTTGAACGATGGTGGGACAGATGGCCAGGAAAACAACATCCTGTGGAATAGTTTTCAAATCCTGACCAGTGTTCTCAAGCAGCGAGGTTGAACCTGTTCATTCCTCCAGGTTGTCAATCACAATCGGGTCAATCGGATCTGCCGGATGGAAGCCAAAAATACGGGAATAGAAATACAGCTCCAGCTCCAGGCAGCGCTTGATGTTCTCTGCGATCCGGAAGCCATGTTGCTCTTTTTCAAAGGGTACATACGCCACGGGAATCCCCTTTGTCCGCAGTGCTTCAACCATCATCTCCGCCTGGTTGGGAGGAACCACTTGATCCTCCAGCCCATGGAAGAAGATGCAGGGGCTCGAAAGTTGATCCAGGTGATTGATTGGTGAACGGGCCTGGTAGACCTCTTTCTCTTCGGGGTAGTCACCAATCAGCTGGTCCAGGTAGCGTGATTCGAATTTGTGCGTTTCCTGCGCGAGGATTTCCAAGTCACTGATGCCATAGAGGCTCGCTCCTGCTTTAAACGTATCTGCGAAGGTCAAGGCAGCCAGCGTGGTGTAGCCTCCAGCACTACCTCCCCGGATGGCCAGGCGCAGTGGATCGGCTTTTTGCTGACGCACCAGGTACTCTGCCCCAGCGACAGCGTCTTCCACATCGATGATACCCCACTGACGGATCAACTCATCCTGGTAGGCTCTTCCGTATCCTGTGGATCCCCGATAATTCAGGTCGAGCACCCCAAATCCACGCGTTGTCCAGTACTGCGTCTTGAAGCTGAGCACCGCGTGGGTGGCGCTAGTGGGACCACCATGCAGCATCACGATCAGCGGAGGAGTTTCTCCATCCAGGCCCTGAAAATCTTGGTTTGTCGGAGGGTAGTAAAACCCGTGGGAAACAGCATTTCCTGCAGTAGGAAACTCAATCGTTTCTGGAACCGAGAGGTAAGCCTGATCCAACTCCAAATCGGTGGAAGTCTTGATAGTTTTGACCGTTTTCGTGGAGAGTTCGATTTCGATGATTTCTGGAAACAGCGTTGGTGAAGATGCCACTGTCAGGAGTCTGTTGCCAGAAAGAGAAAGATTCCCGATGGAGGTATACGGGAGATCTATGTCTTCCAGCTCACCGTTCTCTGGATTCAGCAAGGCCAGTTGATCGAGATTCTTCTCGCTGTAGCAACAGATGATTTTTCCTGAATCGAGAAACTCGTAGTGGTGCATCCCAAACACCCAGTGAGGCCCACCAAATTCAGCTTCTCTTGGACATACACTCTGTTCAGACTGCTCCCGGTACAGGTTCCAGTAACCACTCTCATCCGAGATGTAAAAGAGCTCTCCGGTTGCTGAAAACTGCGGTTGTTGAACAGAGATCTTCTGCTCTCCTTGCTTTCCACCCGCCACCGGAATCATTTCTCCAGGCATGCCTGCTTCGTCCAGTTCAGTAACCCAGATTGTTGATTCATCCCAAGGCATGTTGGGGTGATCCCAAGTCATGAACGCCATCCTTGATCCATCTGGACTGATCACTGGGGAGCTGTAGAAGTCGTGCCCCTTAGCAAGAATTGTCAACTCACCTGTTTTCAGATCAACTGCGCCAATCAGATTTTGAGGTTCCCCGGAGACGTTGTGGTCTTCAACCACATAGATCATGCGGTTCCGCTGGGTATCAACACAGCCATTCGCAAAACGAAAGCCCTCCGCATGCGTGAGTTGAGTTGGAGCTGGATCTTCCCATCCCTGGCAATACAGTTGCTGATCTGCAAAATTGGAGAAATAGATACTGTCTCCATGAATCAGCGAGGCTCCTCCTCCGTATTCATGTACTCGGGTCCTGATGTTGAAAGGAGCTGGTGTGATGTCACGAACCTTGCCGTCTGGATCCTGTTGGACCAGCACCGACCGACCTCCTTCCTGGGGCCGGGACTCAATCCAGCAGCGACCGTTTTGCAGGGCATGAGGAGAGGACAAGCCGATGGAACCAGCAACGATCAGATCTGTGCTGATGGGTGACTTCCAGGAACCGTAAGGAGCTTTGGCCATATTATGTAGTCAGTGAGGAAGATGAATGGAATGTTAAGTTTGATTTAAGGAGTTTCGGTCAGCAAAGAATGACTGATCCTTTTGTTGAAAATGTTTGGATGTAGCACAAGAATCTTGAAAAGACCTGGGTGTTGCCAAGTGAAAGGTGGTTGCTTAAATCCTCTCCGTGGCTAAACACTTCATCGACACACGCTAACAAGGGCCTTCAAAGACTCCAAAATGGCCCTGTCAATCCTAGTTCGGCAAACATCGCCTGCGTTGAGTCAACCGAGCGTCTTTCCCAATGTTTTTCTGCTCGCCCAGAGTACCACTGGATCGCCAATTGATGGCAGGTTTGGAGAGAAATCGTTGCACCATGATTCTGAGCCGTTCTCTTCAGCCAATTCTGCAAATGGGCTTTCGAACTGAAAGCAAGGATCGTCGCTCAGGTGAAGCCAATTTTTTCCCAGAACCGTTTGGCAGGAACAACAAAATGGACAAGCCACTCGGATGCAATTAGCTGGTTTTTGCCAATCAGCAAATCCAAGTGATCATTACACTCTCCACACCCACACGGGGTGTGACCTTCGGCATCCTTGCCCACGATAGCAGCGATACCAAAGACATCCCAAATTCAATTACCGTAGTATTTTTTTTGGTTTATTTGGGCAGTGTAGTTGGTCGGCAAGGCAGAAAACGGATGGGCCATCCAGATTGAGTGACTACCAGGTGCCAGTGCAATGTCGTGCGAAGCAGCAAGCCGCTCGAAAGTACTTTCTATTCTGCTAATCGACAGTTGAAATCGTTTTGCAGTTTCTGCAGTTGTCGGTGGCTTTGATGTACTTATGAAGGTTTGATAGATGAAGTGCCTAACCTTATTATCCAATGTAGGGTCTTCAGCCATGATTCTACTCCAAGATTCTCGTTCAAGGTAATTTCTGGTTTGAAAAGGACACTTAAAATAATTTCTCTTCAAAGAGAGGCAATGAAAGTGGTTTTGATTTGGCGAATGGATGAACTTGACTGAGCAGACACATTTTCCATGAAATCTTGTGATCAGTGTCTCAAAGAAATGAACACCCTGTTTCGAGTGCGTGTTTCCACAAGCAAGGAGTGGATCTTTGTGTGTAGAGGATGCCTGGAAGTTGTGCGACCAAACAATCCGCATTATCAATATGGAGGAACGTGGAAGAATCGAAAAAACAAAAAATGAAGACTCACTGCACCCAAGGCTACTGAAAGTAGGACCGCTTCAGCACTGGTCATCTCTCATTTCACTTCTTCTCATCGGCATCGTATCGATCAGGGAGAAAATATCTTCTAAAGAGGCGCTACTCGATCTTAACTTTACCCCACCATCTTTGCCTAATAACAGTAACTGAAATCCTGAGCTTGATACCGCGAATTGTTGGCTCATTTCGTCAAAGTCCTCTGATCCTTGCAGCAGATCTATGTGCACAAGATTTCTGTCTGTAAATGCACAGGCTTTCTCTTCCATTTGCTTTTGAAGGGCAAGACGCTCCGGTTCCTTCACTGATGCAGAGAAGGTAATGATCACACGGTTTTTCCAAAGATGGTCTTTCAGTGGAGTGGCTTGCAGCGGCATGTTGATCACAAGATTGGTGAGCGTGACGAGCAAAGCAGTGGCAAGACGATGAGACATCACCAGTCCAATCTCAATCAGGCATCATCTGCAGAAATCTTGTTCTCAACAAAGAATCTCCGAACCAGAGCCGTTGAGAATTTCATCAGCTTGCAAGTCCCACAGCTCGTACTCGTCCAACTCCTCCAGCTCATCTAGTTCCAACGCTTTCTGACGCTGCTGATCTTTCTCAATAATCTCATCAATGCAGATCATACTCATATTTCCTCACTGTAAATAACTTCCACCCAAGTAATCGCTCAAGCATCTTTCTGGAAAAATTACCGGCGATGCTTCTCTCGGTCAAGCGGAAGCGCCTGTCTCTCTGGTATTCTAACAAGATCACTCTGGCAGGCTGGAATCTGTCTCACTGTGGATTTTCGAAAAAGATCAACAGAAACCCAAGAAACAAAATTGCTGCGGCCAGCGAGCTATACACAACGATTGCGCTGACTATTTTGCGAATTTTCGGATTGATAAAGACTGTCTCAGAAAACATGAATTTCCCTTAGATATAGAATTGGTCCATTGATGGGTAAAACTTGATCTACAATTATGAGTGACAGCTTAGCTGAAAAACAAACCTTTCTTTTCCAAATATTTTCTTCCGTTCGTCCACACGCTTGATCACATCCGACCAAGGAAATCATTTCTCCAGGTTTGCAAGGCTAAATTATTCACCATCTGCGAAGCAACAGAAGGCAAAAACAACTGCTGTAGCCACACATCGGAAGAGTTACCGGTGGAATGCTAGCTGGTTGGCAAACCTGCTGATCCATCGTTTCCTGAGAAAATCATTATCAACGCCTGCATCTCTCACTAATTTTCTCACACAATCTCTTTTCTTTCTTGATCCAAG
>WTIF01000233.1:9140-15472 GCA_011522845.1 Deltaproteobacteria bacterium | reverse complement strand
GGTCCTGGTTCCTGGATCTGAACTCGGTGGCCCCAGAAACTAAGCAGAGTGTGGCCGTTGTAATTGAAGAAGCAGGTGGACGCTATGTAGAAGCCGCAGTGATGTCACCAATTCACCCACAGCGCACTAAGTCTCCAATTCTGCTGGGAGGTCCCCTCGCTCAAGAATTTGTTGAGATCGGTCAGGCGCTTGGCTTTACTGGCATGCGCTTCTGTGATGAAGCTGTGGGCAAGGCCTCCGCCACCAAGATGTGCCGCAGTGTGATGATCAAGGGTTTGGAAGCGCTGATCTCGGAATCACTGCTCTCCGCCCGGCACTATGGCGTTGAGCAAGAAGTGCTGTCATCGCTGAACAACCTTTTCCCGATGGAAAATTGGCCTCGTCATGCCCACTACATGATCACCCGTACCTTGGAGCACGGTGCCCGACGAGCTGAAGAGATGCGTGAGGCAGCCTTGACCGTTCAGGCAGCCGGACTGGAACCACAGATGAGTCAGGCCACGGCAGAACGACAAGAGTGGGCTCCCCAATTTTCAGCGGCATTGGAGCAGCCAGAACTCTTACCCTTGCTGGACCAGATGCTGACCCAACTCCACTCTGAAGCAGAGAAATTCAAATGTTGATCATTGATTGCCACGGACACTATACGACGGCCCCAACTCCTCTGCAGCAATTTCGTGATGCACAGTTGGCTGCCTACAAGGATGCTTCCCAGCCACTTCCGGTACTTGGAGAGATTTCAGATGATCAGATTCGGGAGAGCATCGAGCAGAACCAACTGAGGCTGATTCGTGAGCGTGGGGCGGACATGACGATCTTCTCGCCACGTGCTTCGGCGATGGCTCATCATCTAGGAGATGAGGCCGTCTCTCAAAGTTGGACCCGAGCCTGTAATGACATGATCAAGCGGGTTGTGGATCTGTTCCCTGAGACTTTCGTGGGGGTTTGTCAGTTACCTCAGTCACCCGGTGTGCCGATTGCGAACTCGATTGCCGAACTGGAGCGCTGTGTCAACGAGTTGGGCTTCATTGGTTGCAACCTCAATCCTGATCCTTCAGGTGGACACTGGACTTCAAAGCCTCTGACCGATAAGAGTTGGTATCCGTTCTTCGAGAAGATGGTTGAGCTGGATGTGCCGGCAATGATTCACGTTTCTGGTTCCTGTAACGAAAACTTTCACGCCACTGGTGCCCACTACATCAACGCGGACACCACGGCCTTCATGCAATTCATTCAAGGAGATCTGTTCAGCGATTTTCCAGATCTGCGCTTCATCATTCCGCATGGTGGGGGAGCGGTGCCTTATCATTGGGGGCGCTATCGTGGATTGGCTGATATGCTTAAGCGGCCGCTACTTGCTGAACACGTGATGAAGAATGTTTTCTTTGATACCTGTGTCTACCACCAGCCTGGGATTGATCTGCTCTTCCGGGTGATTGACATCGACAATATTCTTTTTGGATCGGAGATGGTGGGAGCTGTACGTGGGATCGACCCAGAGACAGGCCAGTTCTTTGATGACACCAAGCGCTATGTGGATGCATTGAATCTTTCGGAAGTTGATCGGCAGAAGGTCTTTGAAGGCAACGCTCGCAAGGTGTATCCTCGCTTAGATGCTCGTTTGAAGGAGCTGGGACGATGAGTGCCTTTACAATGGATGCAGACTGGTTGCATTGGCATCAGAACCCTTCCAAGCCAAAATTTCAGCCTCCTGCTGGGGCTGTTGATGCGCACTGTCATGTTTTTGGCCCAGGGGATCAATTCCCCTTTGCTCCAGAGCGCAAGTATACCCCCTGTGATGCCTCCAAGGATCAACTCTGGGAACTGCGGGATTTTTTGGGATTTACACGAAACGTGATTGTTCAGGCGACCTGTCATGGAGCAGACAACCGTGCGCTGGTGGACGCCCTACAGCATTCGGGAGGCATGGCCCGAGGAGTAGCGACGGTCAAACGTACCGTTACAGAGCAAGAACTTCAGGAACTGCATGACGCAGGGGTGCGTGGAGTTCGCTTCAACTTTGTCAAACGGCTGGTGGATGCTCTGCCCTTTGATGCCCTAGGGGAGATTGCAGCGAAGATTCAACCACTGGGCTGGCATATCGTCATCTACTTTGAAGCTACCGAACTGACGGAACTATTTGACTTCTTCACTTCCCTGCCAACTATGGTGGTAGTTGATCACATGGGGAGACCTGATGTCAGTAAGCCAGTCGATGGGCCAGAGTTTGGTCTGTTTCTGAAATTGTTGGAGGAACATCCGAATTTCTGGTCGAAAGTCAGTTGTCCAGAGCGGCTCTCTCAGCAGGGGCTTCCGAGTTATGCTGATGTGATTCCCTTTGCTCGCAAGGTTGTAGAGAGTTTTCCAGATCGGGTTTTGTGGGGAACGGACTGGCCACATCCCAACATGAAATCGCATATGCCGGATGATGGTCATCTGGTCGATGTGATTCCCCATATTGCGACTACAACAGAACTGCAGCACAAACTGCTGGTCGATAATCCAATGCGCCTCTACTGGGCGGACTGAGAGAGAAAAGATGGCACTCGACAAACCCTATCTCGATATTCCAGGCACAACCATTTTTGATACTGAACAATCTCGCAAAGGCTACCACCTCAACCAATTCTGTATGTCGCTGATGAAGGCAGAAAACCGAGAACGTTTCAAAGCCAACGAACGGGCCTATCTTGATGAGTGGCCAATGACTGAGGAGCAGAAACAGGCGGTGCTGGCCCGAGATCTCAATTGGTGTATTCAAACGGGTGGGAACATCTATTTCCTCGCCAAGATTGGCGCCACCGATGGAAAGAGCTTTCAACAGATGGCAGGTAGCATGACGGGAATGTCAGAAGACGAATATCGTGAGATGATGATCAAGGGAGGTCGTTCTCCAGAGGGTAACCGCTACCTTGGGGAAGATGGTGACGCTCAGCCTCATCGTCAACCACAGGGGAATTCGCACCAAGTCAAGGAGTCCTGAGATGGCCTATATTTCAGCCTCGGTTTATACGTCTCATGTTCCTGCAATTGGTGCGGCCTTGGATCAGGGAAAGACAGAGGAACCCTACTGGCAGCCACTTTTCAAAGGTTATGAATTTTCCAAGCAGTGGATGCAGGAAGCCAAGCCAGATGTGATCATCCTTGTCTACAATGATCATGCGACAGCTTTCAGTCTGCAGATGATTCCAACCTTTGCGATTGGCACCGCTGCTGAATTCCGACCTGCCGATGAAGGATGGGGACCACGGCCCGTACCGATGGTTCAGGGACATCCAGAACTAGCATCACACATTGCTCAGTCAGTGATTTTGCAGGATTTTGATCTTACGATCGTCAATGAGATGGATGTGGATCATGGGTTGACCGTTCCTCTTTCACTGATGTGTGGACAACCCGAAGCTTGGCCCTGCCCGGTGATTCCTTTCGCAGTCAATGTGGTTCAGTATCCGGTGCCAAGGGGTCAACGTTGTTTCCAGTTGGGGCAAGCGATTCGCCGAGCCTTGGATGAATACGATGAAGACCTGAATGTCCAGATTTGGGGTACTGGCGGTATGACCCATCAGTTACAGGGGCCGCGTGCGGGACTAATCAATAAGCAGTGGGACAGTAATTTTTTGGACAAGTTGATCGATGATCCGGAATCCGTCGCTGCGATTCCTCACATCGAGTATGTTCGAGAAGCTGGTAGCGAGGGTATTGAACTCGTGATGTGGTTGATCGCCCGAGGAGCCATGAGTGATGTGGCTGGTGGAGCTAAGCCTAGGGTTCGTCACCGATTCTACCACGTGCCGGCTTCCAACACAGCAGTCGGGCATTTGATCTTGGAGAATGCCCACTAAGCATTGAATCTAGTCTCCGATTTTCCTAAAGGTTGACTCCTTGGATTGAAGTAATTATTTTGTAATTACTCAAATGTTGGAGAAGATATGGCCACCCTGATCAAGATTGGAAACTCCCAAGGTATCCGCATCCCCAAGCCGCTAGTTGAACAAGCCCAGTTGGAAAACCGGGAATTATCCCTTGAAGTAACCCAAGAGGGTCTGCTCATTAAACCATCAAAGCAACCGCGACAAGATTGGCCGGAAAAAATTCGATTGTCTCTTGAAAAGAATGGGCAGTCGGAGAAGTTAGATGATGATTGGTTAGCTGCGAAACTGACCGAAGAGAATGATTGGGAATGGTGAAGACAATTCACCGCTTTGAGGTCTGGTGGGTGAATCTGGAACCGACCAAAGGTTCAGAAATCCGAAAGACGCGCCCATGCGTGATTATCTCTCCTGATGAACTAGCTGCATTGAAGACCGTCATTGTTGCTCCGATGACTTCTCAAGGCTTTGATTTCCCTTCGCGAATTTCCTGTGAATTTGCCGAGAAACAGGCATTGATTCTCCTAGATCAGATGCGTGCAGTAGACAAGGATCGTTTGCTGGAAAAAATGGGGATACTGGAAGCATCTGTCCAGAAGAAAGTGATCAGTTGCTTGCTGGAGTTGTTTGCTGAATAGCTATGGATTCTGAAAAATTAATCGAATAAATTGTCCAGACTTGAGGGCATGTCGTTGAACGGGAGATAGCTGATGAAAATCATTTTGGCGGGGCCTGGAGCTTTTGGCAAAAAACACCTGGATGGTCTCAAGCACATCGAGGGAGTTGAGGTCGTTGCGCTAGTGGGGCAGCCGTTGGAGCCGACTCAAGCCGTTGCGGCACAATATGGAATTCCACATGCGATGACAGATCTAGATCAGGCGTTGGCCCTTCCGGGAGTTGAGGCTGCGATCCTGGCCACCCCAACCCCAATCCACGCAGCTCAGGCGATACAGTGTCTGAAAGCAGGTGTGCATGTGGAGGTTGAGATTCCCCTGGCTGATAACTGGCTGGATGCCCAAGCTGTTGTGGACCTGCAACAAGAAACAGGTTTGGTCTGCATGGTGGGCCATACCCGACGTTTCAATCCCTCTCATCAGTGGGTCTACAAAAAAATTCAGGCTGGTGAGTTGAAGATCCAGCAACTGGATGCGCAGACTTATTTCTTTCGACGCAAAAACATCAACGCGGCTGGAGAACCAAGAACTTGGACAGACCATTTGCTGTGGCATCACGCGGCCCACACAATTGATCTCTTCCAATATCAAACTGGAGAGCGAGTGGTCAGAGCTAATGCGATACAGGGACCGATGCACCCAGAACTTGGTATCGCCATGGATATGTCGATTCAATTGCTTTCTGAGTCTGGGTCTGTTTGTACGCTCTCCCTCAGCTTCAACAATGATGGTCCATTGGGGACTTTCTTCCGTTACATCTGCGATAACGGAACGTACATCGCTCGTTACGATGACTTGGTCAACGGTAAGGAGGAAGCGATTGATGTCTCTCAAGTAGATGTCTCGATGAACGGTATCGAACTGCAGGACCGAGAATTCATCACATCGATTCGAGAAGGGCGAGAACCAAGAGCCAGTGTGGCAAATGTACTGCCTGCCTATCAGGTGATGCACGAACTTGAACAACAACTCAATACACAGCCAACTTTGTCATGAAATTACGAAAAATTGGAAACACAGAAGTCCCAGAAATTGGTCTGGGTTGTATGAACCTGAGCCACGGCTACGGAGGTTACCCCAGTAAGGAAGACTCGTTTGCTCTCTTACAACGAGCCTATGATTTGGGGGTTCGTCATTATGATACGGCAGCACTGTATGGTTTTGGCCGCAATGAGGAACTGGTGGGTGAATGGATGCAGCCCTATCGCAAGAAAATACATCTAGCCAGCAAGTGTGGGATGCAGGGAGTTGACGGGAAACGGGTGATTGATGGTCGGGCTGCTACCCTAAAGGCGACCTTGGAAGACTCTTTGAGAAGGCTGAACACGGATTTCATTGATGTCTACTACCTCCACCGTTGGGACAAGAACAATGTGGCGATCGAAGAAAGTGTAGGGGCAATGGCCGAAATGGTTCAGGAGGGCAAGATTGGTGGAATTGGCCTGTCTGAAGTATCTGCAGCGACCTTGCGCAAAGCCCATGCAGTGCATCCAATTACTGCTGTCCAAAACGAGTATTCGCTCTGGACTCGTAATCCCGAAATTGGTCTAAGCGAAGCCTGCCAGGAGCTTGGAGTAACGTTGGTTGCCTTCTCTCCGCTGGGCAGAGGTTTTCTTTGTGCTCCCGAACTGGGTCTCACCAAGTTTGCAGAAGGCGATATGCGTCTGACGATGCCACGCTTTCAGGAACCCCACGTTTCTCAAAATCGTGCACTCATCAAAAAGCTCAGTGAAATCTGCACAGAAGCCGGATGTTCGCTCGCACAGATTTCTCTCGCATGGCTGCTTGC
>WTIF01000233.1:0-9040 GCA_011522845.1 Deltaproteobacteria bacterium | reverse complement strand
TACAAGAAGTCTTGGAACAGCGTGAGGCCTGGCGTGTGGAGTTGACGGGCTATTCTCCTGAGAATGGCCATGCCGAACCAGGATGGGCAGTGGAACTGAATTTTGATGAAGCCTGTACCTTGGGTCTCTGCTTCCGCCAGCACGCTCTCTACTGGGTTGTGGAAGACCAATTGTTTGTCAGTCTTTGTGATTCAGAGCGGCAGCCTGTTCTTGTAGGTAGTTTTCGAGATAAGCTGGATAGCAATTTCTAGAGGAGCACTGCGTTAATGAATTGAACGAGGCGAAAAACGTTCATTTACACAAGTAGTCCTCTCCGATCTATCTTCTGAATCAATGATGGATACCGAAGAAAAACTGCGCCGCTTAAGAGCCAAGGCTGAAGAACGAGAACGAGTTCGTGAAGAACAACTCCAGAATAAAGATTCTCTGGAGGCCATCCGGGAAGTCTATGGTCTGAGCGAGCTAGAACTCCAAAAACTCGAGCAGGAAGTTGACGCAGAGTATGCTGCCGAGCAAAAGGCTGAACAACGTCAATTTCAGCATCGTTACGGCAATTGGTCTTCCATCAAGCAGTTGTTGTTTACCGCTAAAGGAAGACTCTCCCGTGGTGACTTCTGGTTGGCTGAATTGGGAGTGTTCGTTGTTCATTCACTGATTGCTGCTTCAGTGGTAACGTATCCAGTGCTAGGTGTTTTAACACTAATTTGTTGGCTAGCGCACATCAACCTGGCGATCAAACGTTGTCATGATCGGGGCTACTCCGGGTGGTTCCTGATACTGGGTTGCGTGCCACTGCTCCAATTTTGGCCGATGGTAGAACTTTTCTTTCTAGCCGGGGAAAACGGCGAGAATCGTTTTGGTCCAGAACCCATAGGATTTGATTCTACAAACAATTCTACCTGACTTCTTCCTTGCGCAATTGCTGGATTCCCTTCAAGGTAAACGCTTCTTTTTTTGATTTGAATTCTTACTGAAAATTCTGAATGCAAGACCAAATTCACACTCTCAAACAGCAGGCATTAGACGATCTCCAGCAAGTGAGCAACACGGAATCCCTACCGGGTTGGTTCCGTGACTATTTGGGGAAGAAGGGAGCGGTGACAGCGCTACTCAAACAACTTGGAACTGTTGCTGCTGAAGAGCGACCCCAGGTGGGTAAAGCCATCAACGATCTGAAAGCTGAATTGCAAGATTCCTTCGATGCTTTACAGGAGCGTTTGCGCCAGCAGAAGATGGAACAGGAAATCGCTTCCGACTCAATTGATGTCACACTCCCTGGACGACCTTTTCCTACTGGACATCTCCACCTGACTACACAGACACTGCGCAAAATCTATCAAATTTTTGCTGAGATGGGTTTTCAGGTTTACGAAGCTCCAGATGTGGAAACAGACGCCTATAATTTTCAGGCGCTCAATATTCCCGAGTATCACCCTGCAAGGGACATGTGGGATACCTTCTGGGTCAACAAGGAAGTGGTGCTACGAACCCACACCTCACCGGGCCAGATTCGAGCGATGAAGGAATTTGGACCAGAACCTATTCGCGTGATTCTACCGGGTAAATGCTATCGATATGAGCAGATCACCCCTCGCTCGGAACATCAGTTCTATCAGGTCGAAGGTCTGGTGTTGGGCCACAAGATCCGGATGACAGACCTGATTGGGGTGATGAATGAGTTTGCGCGTAAGATGTATGGTAGCGAGCGCAAGACACGGATTCGTGGCAGCTACTTCCCATTTACAGAACCGAGCATTGAGATTGATATGGACTGCATCCTTTGCGCAGGAGAAGGCTGCCGGGTTTGCAAGTACACATCTTGGCTGGAGGTGGCTGGGGCTGGCATGGTTCATCCAGTTGTCTTGAAGAATGGTGGCTACGATCCAGATGTTTGGAGTGGCTTTGCTTTCGGTATGGGAGTGGAGCGTCCAGCGATGCTCAAGCATGGCATCCGTGATATCAGATACTTCTACGGCAACAACCTACAATTCCTGCAGCAGTTCTGAGTTTGGTCATCCCCTGCCTGTTATCCTGCTGGCTGTGATTTTTCCATGACCGCTCTTCTTGGGCTGCGTAATCTGAGCAAACGCTTCGGTTATCGTACGATCCTTCAGGAACTGAATCTGGATATTCAAGCGGGAGAATGCGTTCTCCTGCTAGGCAACAACGGTGCGGGCAAGTCCACGCTGTTACGGCTCTGTGCGACCCTGCTCAAGCCGCAGCAGGGACAGATCCTGTATGAGGGAATGCCCATTGACGAAGATAAGCATCGCTACCTCAGAGACATGGGTAGCATTGCCCACGAAAGCCGCCTCTACGGAGACCTTACCCCAAGAGAGAACCTCCACCTCTTTGGTGTTCTCTACGAATTAAAAGACCTGCCACAGCGAATTCCTCGAGCACTGCAAGATGTTCAACTCAGCCACGCCATCGACCTCCCCGTCAAGACCTTTAGCAGTGGAATGACCAAACGGACGGCAATTGCTCGGCTGCTGTTACAGCAACCAAAGCTCTTATTGCTGGATGAACCATATACAGGATTGGATCAGAATTCAGTTCGATGGTTTCAGGAGTATCTCCTGAATTTTAGGAACCAGGGAGGAACCTTGCTGCTGGTGACCCATCAGCTGGAACTTGGATTGGAATTAGCCACCCGGGTACTTCTCCTTAGTCAGCGAAAGATTGTAAAAGACCAGTCTTCTTCCACGGTGAATCTCTCCGAATGCCAGCAATGGCTCAGTCAGTCATGATCCAAACTCTCACCCAGATTGATTCTGTAGAACAGCTAGAAAAGCTTCCACCCGATTCTGTTTCAGAGGTGATTCTCGCACATAAGCGATTGAGTCGCCTTGGAAAATTGGAAACAGAACCGTTGCTAGAACTTGCTGAACAGGCTCATGAAAGAGGCCTTAGGGTCTATCTACAGTGGGATCTGCTGGCAACAGAAAATGACTTCCGACGAATGTTACAGGAGGTTCTGGAGCAGATCCCCCTAAGTTCATTTGACGCAATCCGTGTTCAAGATATTGGTGCCTTGGAGTGGTTGAGGCAGCACCCTGCTGAGCATAAGATCCACTGGATTGCCGAGACAGGCCACCATAATCTGCTTAGTCTAAAGCGTTTGGTTGAATACGTGGGGTCAGCGTTAGAACGAATTGTGCTGTCGACAGAGTTACCGCTCCCAATTCTGAGCGAGTACTGCAGAGAACTGTCTGTCTCATGTGAGTTGTTGGCTGTGGGTCGCATTCTATTGTTTTATAGTCCCAGAAAACTGCTTTCTCCGGTAATTGGCTCTCCAGATGAGATGACCCTGGCCACAGTAACCTCGACAGATCAGCATCAACACGAATTTCCAGTTCTAGAGCACCAGCATGGAACCCTGATGTTCCACCATCGGGATCTTTTCTTACTGGATCGGATTGAAGATCTTCGAACGAGTGGGCTGCGCTGTTTGCGTTTTGACATACAACACATGGAAACGCAGATCTGGTTGCCTCAGCTACAGCAAGTGGTTAGGGAAGGCCAGGACTCAGATGGCAAACAAATCAGATCTAATTGGCCAAGGCAGACAACGCAGGGATTTTTCAGAGCAAATCGAACCGAACGTCCGATTGAAAAATTGAAAAATCCCAACCTGCGTTATTTGGATGGAGAAGTGGTTGGATATGTTCTGGAAGTGGCGAGTCGAGAATATATGGCGGTTGCCAGTCGGCGTAGTTTTGCTCGGGGTGATGAAATGATTTTGATTACACCGGAAGGGAAACGAATCCCTTTTGTAGTAGAAGACTTGAGGAATTGGGAGCAGCAGGAGGTAGAGGTGGCAGAGGTAGGAGGCTTATGGCTGCTTCCTCACGAGCGTTCAGCCACAGCCCAGTCTTTGCTTTATTTCGCAGAGTTTTTTTCAGATGGAGATTGAGGAGGTATTCGAGTATCCCGCAGCAGATCCGAAACTCCCTTTTCCGACATTCCCATGAAGGCCCCAACGGTGGCTCCCATGATGCCTGCCATCGCTGCGCCGATTCCTACACTAGTGCTCACTCCCAGTTTCATTGACTCATCCATCATGTCCAGTGCTGATTCGGCAAGTTGCTGGCTAGCTTCTGCGGCTTCAATCGCATTTTGAGCAAGCTGCTTGTTGAGCTGTAGGGCCATCGTTGCTGCACTCACTTGAGAGGCTTTTACACGATGCTTGGGCAGACTGGAGTTGGCGAGCTTTTCAATCTCACTTAGGTTTTCGCTGAAAAGACGTTCGGACAGATCACTCAATGAATCTTCATCTAATTCACGGATCATCTGATAAAGCAGTTCAATCTCACTACGTCCAAACAGCAAAAACACAGGATTGACGTTAAGAGCTAAGGCAATTCCTGCAATCGTGGAAAGTCTTGGATCAACTTCCCCTCTCTCAATTTGAGCAATGGCAGTGGTCGAGTGTCCTGAATCTTCTGCCAGTTGCTCTTGGGTGTAGGTGCGTCCGAGCACCTTTGCTTTTGCCTTGCGCGCCGAGATGATGTTTTTCGCAAGAGTAGCGCGAAGCTCCTCTTTGATTTTAGAGCCATCAAGGGCTTCCGACACATGAGTATTCATTGCTTATCCCGCCAGAAGTTACCCTGATTTGATACGATTCCCGATCCTAGTTGCTGATACTGTCGGATTCGTTCGTACACATTCCCAATAGCGTTCGATTGTAATTGCTCTAATGCCTGAGTCGATTGGGATGAGGGCAAAATTGCTCCCCACATCCCAATGGGTAGCCGAGCCAGCGCTTTTTGCCAGGCTTCGATTGTAGCCAGGTTCTCATCAAAATTGCGCTGCAGTACTTGCCAAACTGGAAACATCGATTCTCCATCTAAAAAGATACAACAAGTCCTTAAAAACGTTGGGAATACTATGCCTCTGAGACAAGCATTGGATTAGCGGTACAATAGTGGGCTTGCTATTAAATTACAAGAATAATTGCTTTTTAAGCAGCTAGGAATGATTTGACAATTTGTAATTGAAAACGGAGGAAAGTGATGAATTTAGGAGGGATGGGCATCTCTGGCAGACGAGATGCCCTTCAAGCTTGAGGAAATTCAGGAGCAGCCGCTGGTGTGACCACAGGAGACGCATTTTAGACAAGCTCCATTCCGGACCATGGTAAATTGACCACAATTTCCGCAGTTCTCGCCTTCGTATCCCTTAGTTCGAGCTTCACGAATCAATTCATTGCGACTGCGTCCTTCCATGTTCCAGTCACCCAGTAGAGAGAGCATCCCATGATGTGAGAGATCACTGTCACTGGTTTCTGTTGCCAAACCATTGCCGTTGTAGCTGCCTTGCGCGGCCTCTGCATCTCCAACAGCAGTTTCTTCGTCAGTCGTGCGAGCAAGGTAAGCCTGACTTTCTTCGAGGGTCAGTGTTCGCTCAGAGACAACCTTCTCGTCATGATATTCTGGTGGACTGATTTGCTTACCATAAGAGTGCAGGGAACTGGAACGTAGGTCTTCTGGTGCTACGTGTGCCAGATCAGTTCGGTCTAGGTAAGTGATGGCCAGTTCACGGAAGATGTAGTCAATGATTGAAGTACTGACCTTGATCGCATCATTACCTTGAACCATACCGTTTGGCTCAAAGCGAGTGAAGACGAAGGCTTCAACATATTCTTCCAAGGGTACGCCGTGCTGCAATCCCAAGGAAACTGCAATTGCAAAGCAGTTCATCATACTCCGGAATGCAGCTCCTTCCTTATGCATATCCAGGAAGACCTCACCCAGTTGTCCATCTTCATACTCTCCAGTTCTCAGGTAGAGCTTGTGGCCACCGATAGTCGCTTTCTGTGTATAGCCCTTGCGTCTGCCGGGCAGTCTTCTACGTTTAGCAATGTAGCGGTGAATGACTTTCTCAGCGATGCGTACTTCGCGGGGTTGTGCAGGAAGCAGATCTTCATCCAGCTCTTCATCAAAATCACCAATATCGTCAACAGCACTGGTATTCAGTGGTTGGCTGAGCTTGGAGCCATCTCGATAAAGAGCATTGCACTTGAGTCCAAGCTGCCAGGAGAGATGGTAAACGTCTTTGATGTCCTCAACAGAGGCTTGTCCAGGCAGGTTGATGGTTTTTGAAATGGAACCTGAGATAAAAGGCTGTGCGACAGCCATCATGCGTACATGGGATTCGGCAGATAGGTAGCGTTTCCCCTTCTTGCCGCACTTGTTGGCGCAATCAAATACATCGTAGTCGGAGCGCTTCAGGTGAGGCGCGTCTTCAACAGTCATGGTACCGCAGACGTAGTCATTGGCGGCATCGATTTCTGATTCACGGAAACCTAGATGCTGAAGAATACTGAATTCTGGATGATTCAGTTGGTCCTCACTGATTCCCAAGGTCTTTATGCAGAAATCATCGCCGAGTACCCAACGGTTAAAGACAAATCGGATGTCAAAGGCTGCGGGCAATTGTCCTTCGATGATTTGTAGCAATTCTTCGGTGAAGCCTTTCTGACGAAGCACCTCTGGATTGATGCAGGGACTGCCACTGAGAGAACCACGTCCCTTGGTGTAATTGACGATGTCCTGAACCTGTTGCTCGTTATAGCCTAATTTGACGAGGGCAGGTGGGATCGACTGGTTGATGATCTTGAAATATCCCCCGCCAGCGAGTTTCTTGAACTTGACCAACGCAAAGTCAGGCTCAATTCCAGTAGTGTCACAGTCCATCAGCAATCCAATGGTCCCCGTAGGAGCAATGACTGTCACCTGAGCATTACGGAATCCATGCTGTTCGCCGAGTTCTACAGCTCGGTCCGCATCAGCCTGTGCTGCTTGCAGCAACTCAGGGGGACAATGCTGACTGTCAATAGCCACTGGTTTGATGGTCAGTCCTTCGTATTCGCGATCTGAGGCACGATAAGCAGCCCTACGATGATTTCTCAGAACACGCAGCATTCCATCTTTATTTCTTTCATAGCCTGGGAATGGACCCAACTCGGACGCCATTTCTGCAGAAGCTGCGTAAGCGCTCATGTGCATGATACAGGTGATTGCTCCACAGATTGCTCGGGCCTTCTCTGAGTCATAAGGAATTCCATTGACCATCAGGAATGTTCCTAGGTTTGCGTAGCCGAGGCCAAGAGTTCGGAACTCGTAAGATAACTCTGCAATCTGTCGACTTGGAAATTGAGCCATCAGGACGCTAATTTCGAGAACAATAGTCCAGAGCCGAACTGCGTGCCGGAACCGCTCAATGTCTAGTTCTCCATTCTCATTTTGGAAACGAAGGAGGTTCAGGGACGCTAGATTACAGGCAGTATCATCCAGAAACATGTATTCACTGCAGGGATTCGATGCTCGGATGGGACCGTCTACTCCGCAGGTATGCCATTCGTTGATGGTTGAATCGAATTGTAATCCTGGGTCAGCAGAAGCCCATGCTGCATAAGCAATCTGTTCCCATAGTTCACTGGCTCTTAAAGTCTGGCAAGCTTTGGGTTCACGTTCTTCCTCACGTGATTTCACCAGTTCTGTTCTCCAGTACAACGACCAGTCCTGATCCTGCTCAACAGCAGTCATAAAATCGTTAGTGATGCGAACAGAGTTGTTTGCATTCTGCCCAGCCACTGTGCTGTAGGCTTCTGAGTTCCAATCGGTATCGTACTCATCAAACTCGACGCCAGTATATCCCTGCTTAGCAAGGTGAATGATTCGCTCTACATAGTTGAGGGGCATACTGGAAGCACGAATTTGTAGGAGAACCTTGCGCAAGTGCTTGTTTTTTCGCTGGTCAAAGCGTTCAGAAATCTCAGGCCAGGAGTGGCAGGCCTGGAAAAGTTCATTGATCAGTGATTTGATCTGCTTGGAACCAGCAACCAGAGCGGCAACCTTCTGTTCTTCTTTCACTTTCCAGTTGACGAATTGTTCAATATCTGGATGGTCAACATCTAGGCAGACCATTTTGGCTGCACGGCGTGTGGTTCCTCCAGATTTGATCGAGCCAGCGGCTGTATCCCCAATCTTTAGGAAGGACATCAGACCGGAAGAGACACCTCCTCCAGACAATGGCTCTTTGCCCCCACGAAGATCCGAGAAGTTGGATCCAGTTCCAGAACCATATTTGAACAAGCGAGCTTCTCGGACCCAGAGATCCATAATCCCTCCCTCTTGGACCAGATCGTCCTGGACGGATTGGATGAAGCAGGCGTGTGGTTGGGGATGACTGTAGGCGTCTTCGGATTTTTTGATCTCCTGGGACTTTGCATCGACATAATAGTGCCCCTGGGCAGGCCCTGTGATTCCATAGGCCCAGTTCAAGCCGGTGTTGAACCACTGTGGAGAGTTAGGTGCCACCATTTGATTGGCAAGCATGTAGCGAAGCTCGTCATAGAAAGCCTGGCTCGAAGACTCATCATTGAAGTAGCCATACTTGTGTCCCCAGTACGTCCAGCATCCGGCCAAGCGATCAAAGACCTGACGAGCATCATTCTCTGAAACCATTTTTTCATCTGCTGGCAGCTTAGCCTGCTTGGCTTGATCGGGCACTGAAGTCTGCAACCAACTTGGGATGCCCTCTTCTGAGCGTTTGCGGCGATGTTTAGGGATGCCAGCTTTGCGGAAGTACTTTTGAGCCATGATGTCAGAAGCCACCTGGGACCAGGTTTTTGGGACCTGTACGTCTTTCCATTCGGCGACAACCGATCCGTCGGGGTTGCGGATGACCGAGCTGCGGGATTCAAATTCTAGAGAAGCATAGGGGTCTTTTGCAGCTTGAGTGAACAATCGATCAATCTTCATAGCCTTACCTGGGAACAGCGTTATGGACTCAATGGTGTTTTGTAGACAGAAAGGGAACGATGCAGGAACGTGCAAATGAGGGATGCGGGGGAGCGTATAATGAGAGACGTCTCCGGTGCCCCTGAACGGTCACCGTTCTCATCCATGAGATGAAAGCGGATTATTACGGTAGCCAATCTTCCGAGAGAAAGCAACGCCCCAACTGACCTCACAGCGCTAAGTTAGCGATATCGCTAATTAATTTTTTTTAGTTAGAGTAAGCTACTGATTTA
>WTIF01000146.1 GCA_011522845.1 Deltaproteobacteria bacterium | reverse complement strand
CATTGGTGAAGACCATGCTCGGACCACAAAAGACATCATCTTCCAAGGTGACGTTGTCATAGACTGAGACGTTGTTTTGGATCTTGCAGTGACTGCCGATCACCACCCGATTTCCAATAAAAACATTTTGGCCGAGGGAACATCCTTCCCCAATAGTAGCTCCTGAACAGACATGGCTGAAATGCCAAACCTTGGTCCCTTCACCAAGGGTGGCGCCATCATCAATAATGGCACTCTCATGACTCCAGTAATTAATATTTGTCTTCACCTACTAGTACTTAGAAACATGGTTCCAGTTACAATAAGTCCTCTGTTCATTTTCTGTAGGATTTCCCTCCTGAAGGCAAAAGCAGCTAAGCATTTGAGTAGCCAGAGAGACTTTGCAACAGATCGTTGGCAGATTGCTCACGATTCTATTCGAGTGACTGGCTTGGTAGATTGGCACTAGTGAAGAATTTCTGCGAGAAGCTCGCTCCATGAGCTTGTTGGGAAGTGGTGATGATAAGATTGGCTAGAAATCCGAATGCAAAACTGACACCTGCTCATTGGGTGAGCACAGGCTGGTTTAGCTGGGAATTTTGATTAGAAAATTGTGTCAGTAGTTCTAGGATGCCTTTTTGACGGTTTTTGATGGTTTTTGGATTCTTGGCATAAGTTCTTTCAGCCGCCCCGTAATGCTTCCAACAATCTTTGTTACACTCAGACCAGCATCTTCCCGTTGTTGCTCTGGACTTCCCTGGGAAATATAGCGATCTGGTAATCCGATTGTCTGTACAGGAACGACAGTTCCAGACTGTTGCAGAGATTCCAGTACTGCACTACCAAATCCTCCAGCAATCACATTTTCTTCAAGAGTGACGATTAATTGACAGCGTTTGGCAAACTGCTGAAGAAGTTCTTCGTCCAGAGGTTTGACAAAGCGAGCGTTGATCACTGCGACGCTTAGTCCCTGTTCCTTGAGGATTTCAGCTACAGCGATTGCAGTCTCAACCAGGACACCGACTGCAAAGATTGCCGCGTCAGAGCCGTCCTGCAGAACCATCCCTTTGCCCAACCGAATCGGCCCTGTAGCACTTTCATCCCAGGCGGTAGTGTTGCCTCTTGGGTAGCGCATAGCTATTGGACCATCATGCTCATAAGCAAACTGAGTCATTAGTCTCAACTCCGAGCCATCGGCTGGGACCATCACCACCATGTTTGGAATCATTCGTAGGTATGTGAGGTCAAAGCAGCCGTGGTGAGTGGGACCATCAACTCCAACGAGTCCTGCACGATCGAGGGCAAAGCGCACTGGTAGTTTCTGAATCGCTACGTCGTGAATGATATGGTCCAAGGCTCTTTGCAAGAATGTTGAGTAGATCGCGACAAAAGGTTTGCTACCTTCTGCGGCCAAACCTGCAGCACACGTCACCGCATGGCCTTCCGCAATGCCAACATCCAAGACTCGCTCAGGATATTTTTCATGAAGGCCAATGATGCCGGTTCCACTCATCATTGCTGCACTCAATGCCACTACTTGGGAATCCGCTTCCATCAAATCTCCCAATTTTTCAGCAAATACCTTGGAGTAGCTTTTTTGCTGGATTCCACTGCTGGATTTCTTGACGAAGTTGCCTGTTTCTGGTTCGAAAGGGCTCACACCATGGTAGGTGAAGGCGTCTTCTTCTGCGAAAGAGTAGCCCTTGCCTTTCTGTGTCAGCGCGTGGATTACTATCGGTCCATCCAGATCTTTCACATGGGTGAGTAACTCGACCAATTCTCCGACACTGTGACCATCGATTGGTCCAAAATAGCGCCAGCCTAATTGCTCAAAGAGCATTCCTGGTAAGAGGAAGGTCTTGAGGGATGTGTTGATCTTTTGAAGAGCATGTTGAAGTGGTTCGGAGAAGGGAACCCTTGAGGCCCATTCTCGGGTTTCATCACGAAGCCAATTGTAGGAGGGTGAAGAAATGACCCGTGTGATCATTTTGGAGAGTGCCCCAACATTTGGATCAATGCTCATCCCGTTGTCATTGACAATCAGGATCATATTCTTGCTAGCGAAGCCATTGTGATTCAATGCTTCGAAAGCCAACCCTCCTGTCATTGCACCATCCCCAATGACCGCAATCACATAGTGGGCCTGCTGTTGCAAGTCTCGACTGAACGCCATTCCTAGTGCGGCTGAGATCGAAGTGGAGGCATGCCCAGCCCCAAAGTGGTCGTAGGAGCTCTCGTCACGACTTAAGAATTTCTTGATGCCACCATATTGAGCCAGTGTTTCAAAGCGCTCATTTCGTCCGCTGAGCAACTTGTGGGCATAAGCTTGGTGTCCCACATCCCAAACAACTCGGTCTCGACGAAAATCAAATACCTTGAAGAGCGCTACAGCGATCTCCACAGCCCCAAGAGAGGAAGCCAGGTGTCCCCCCTTTTGGCTGGTGACCTCAATGATGCGTTGCCGACAGTCTTCGGACAGTTGCTCTAATTCTTGAGTACTGAGAGTTTGAATGTCGTGGGGTTTTACGATAGCGTCGAGAATCCTAGATCGATTTTGCATGATTCGTTCGCTGCCTCTGCCAGTCATGTTGGTTCGCGGAGCTTAGAAGCCCCGTGGTAAGAGCGGTGACCGATCGAACTTATTTGCTTCCCCCAGTTGAAACAGGTGCGCTTTGTCTAGTGAACAAGTAGCCGCAAGCCTTCGTCAGAAGCAGTCTTCCCTGAAAACCCAGCGCAGCAGCAGTGTTCCCCAACTTCGGCGCTCGCAGCAGGAAACTCAGGAAATTCAGCAGTTCATCAAAACGATTTTCACCAAGGAAAATCTCTGGTTCATCCGCCCAGAAGATCAGAAAAATATTGTAGCGACCCTACAGGAAATTAATCAATTGAATTCCGAGTTGACACAGAAGTGTCGCTCAAACGAGATTTTCCAAAGGCAAGCAACGTTATTCATGGGTATGAGTGAGCGCATCATTCATCTCTGCCATTGTGTTCATCTCTGCCTAGAGTACGGTTTCTATCTGACCGAACCCAAGGGATTGCGGATCGCAGATGCTGTCCAAATTGCCTGGCAAGGAGTACAAGCCTTAGCGAAGGCTGCAGAACAGCAACGTTGGCCCCTGCTGCCCGAAGAAATCCGTATGTCACCTGAGCAGCAACAGTTTGTTCGGGAGCAGATCAAGTCCTTCGAACCACTCGCACAAAAACTTCTCACCTCGCCTCAATTCAAAGATCTCAATTACCGTCTACAAGCCGCTGAACTACAGATCATCTATCTCTTTTTCAATCATGTTCAAAAATTGCTGACGGTTCAGGATCAAATTCTGTGGGCCTTTCTTAAGCAGCCTCAGATCAAGGAACCAGAGCGCACCCTTGATACAGTCTATAAGCGCCTTGAACACATTCAAACACGTATTGATCAATATCATGCCAGTGTCCAACAAATTCCTGTCGAACAACGCGAAGAACTGGAGCAAATTTGTGTTGATCTGACGTTGAAGTTGCAGGATCTCCACGTTCCACTGGAACCATTTCGTTTTGTGGATAAGCACCTCAAACAACTTCAGCAGAGCTTCAAGGAATCACCAAACAACGGTCCACAACTCCTGAAAGAATTCAGAGAAAAATGCATCTCTGACATGAAATTCATCCACTTTGTCTCCACCAATTTAAACACGGTTGGGCAGACATTGCGACAGGTACAGAGCATTCTCTTCAACCTCTCTCTAGCTTTCGGGAAGGTCTACGATTCCTGCCGACCGCACACGGTCTCTGCACTGTTTCTCGCCAGGGCCCTGAAAGCAGTCAGTGGATTGTTAGAAAGGGGAGACCGGATTGCTCACTCTACGGAGAAGGTAACCTGGCAACTACAGACTTCCATGGAGGGCCGAAGGTTGTTTCATCTTCAGGTCGAGGAGGGCATCCTGAGTGCGCTGCGCTTGATGCGTGATGGTCGTGATACGATGGGTAATTATGCGAAGCAGCTCAATAAAGCAATTGAGCGTTTGGATGCTGAACCAGAGATGCCTTCTCTACAGGTCTATCAGATTCTCAATCAGGCCTATGATGAGCGAGATGCCCTCTCTGGAGCAGCCTTTTCTTTGGGCAATGTCTATGAACTCTTCCAGTCGATTGTGACCAGCTTACAACAAGCAGGAAGTTTCTTTCCCAAAGGATTTGGCTCTGCAGAAAGTGACGCAGCAGGAGAAGTCAAGGAGATGCAGCGAATCTATGCTGGTAGAGCGACAAGTCTTCAACAGCACCTTCAAGATAGCTGGCGTGGAGGCAACGATCTGGTATGGATGATTGAACAATTGTTGGATCCACAACAACAGCAGCAGCAGATCTTTAGCAGAGAGATGAAGGAAATCCTGGAGCCAGTTCAATTACGCTTGGCTACCTTGGCAGCCCAAGCACCTGTGGCTGAGGCTAGGACACCTGCATCCGTGAAAAAAGAACAACCCAAAGCAGATCCAAGTCAGCCTAGTGCTTCAAAAATGATTAGTAAGCTTGGGCAATCGCGGGAGGAAAATCGCGGCCGATTTGAGCCGTACGAGTCGGATGTGATGGGCATACTGAAGCGCAATATCCTCACCTTGCGCTCAAGGCAGGCCAGAATGATCCTAGAAGTCTTGGAGAAGTCTCATACCTTCACTGGCTATGTGGAGCGAGTGGGTCGAGATTTTGATCCGGAGGAACCAGCATCAGAAAGCAAGATGATGGACACCCTACTAAATGATGCGGACACGCTTTGGGAGTTCCTCAAGGGGGTTGCCGAAGCAAAGGTGCTGGCTTATGGTTTCTTCAACGCAAGTGGAGTAGAACTCGAATACAGCGAAGATCGCGGGGATTTCATTGTGCCAAGAGATAAGCAGCGTCATTTGCGATTTTCAGAGGGCCAGTTTGTGTCCCCAAAAGAGTTGATGACGCGTTTTCTGGATGTAGTCCTTGGGCGAAAAGGGAATTATCATGTTTCTCAGGCAGTGCCCAAGCACATGATTCAGGATATGGAAAGCATCTTCCTACTGCCCGCCAGTGAACAGGAGGTCATTCGAAATGTGTTCCCTGAATAAGACTTAAAGTCTCTATAGTCTTACAGGAAAAGTAGGAGGTTAATCAGGTTGGAGATGCCTCTGGTTTCAAGAGTCGTTTCAGTACCCAAAGCACTTCCAACAGTAGTAGCAGTAAAAGTAACCAGCGCAGCCAATCCTGCAGAGTGTCACTAGCAGCCTGCTGACGTTCTAGAAACGCTGCCTGGTCAACGAAAAAACTTTGCATCTGCTCCAGTTCCTCTTTGGTCATCAACTCTGGCAGACTCTCTTGTTCAGCCAAGTTTACTGCAAAAGCCAGCGTAAGATTATCGTCCTTCAGTTCGTAGTGTCCTGGCAATCGCCATCCGGGTGTAACCCCTGAAATCTGTTGCCCTACCTTTAAGCTTCCCAACTGACGCCTCGGGTGTTCTTGCCAGAGATAACTCAGCCAATCACGAAGCTGGTCTACAAAGCTTTGCTGCTGGTAGAGCGGTCCCCAAGCATTTGAGACGCCAGTATCCAGTAGCCAAAGTTGTTGAGCGGTTGCCTGGTGCAGGCCCGGTATAGATTGTTCAATCAACCACTCAGGTCCTAGGTCAGCTTTGCTCCAGTCAAGAGCGAGTTGTTCTTTGGGTAACAGGCTGTGATTGTCTGCTGCCAAGCTGTTCCAGTCTGCTGGACGGGTTGGTACGAACAGACGGATCGGGGTTTCGGGATAGACGTCTGCAAATCTTCTCGGATCATCAGCCAACAGAATCACAAGATCAGGGTTTGCCGCTTTCAGAGTCTCTGGGTTACTGAACAGGAAAGAGAAGAAGTCATTGGCATTCAGTGCTGATTTCAAAGGGTGCAGCCCGTACCGATAAAGTGCAGAAACCCCCTCAGTACTTAGCAATCCTACCCGCAGATCATCTCCTCGCGAAGATTGAAAGTAGTAGTGATTGTCATAGTCAGGATCTGGCAACTGAGGTTCAATCAGTATTTGTAAAGGTGCATGATGCTCGTATTCAGGACTTAGTACTAGGCGATGTCGCTCTGGTGTGCCTTTCCAACTGATGACGGACTCGTGCAGTTTTTGGGACTCTTGCTCCACAGTAATGCGTACTTCTGTAGACTTTGGTTGTTCCCCAAAGAGCTCTACCTCAAGGACTACGCTCAGCTTCCCTTCTGTTTTTACACGAAGCTGCCGTAATCCCAAATTAGGCGTGGACTGTAGCCCTTGTGGTCTTTCAAAACGCCATTCAATGGGTAGTGCAACGGGAGCATAAGGCCAGTATTGGGAACGCTGAAAATCGGACACCAAGTGAACAATCAGTCGACGATTGCGTTCCGTTTCTGGTCGCGATTGCATGATGGCTTGTCCGATCTCTCCTAGATTGGGTGTACCAGCAAAAAAACTTCCCTGAAACTTGGTTTGCATTGGGGCTTCTGCTGGAGGAGGAAATAATTCTGAGAGCAGCAGCGGTTGTATTCCTGTCGGTAGATTCGACTGTAGCGAAGGTTGGGTTGTGAGGCTAGCGCTGTCATCTACGACCCATAGTTCCAATGGAGGAGGTTCCTCCAGCCAGTAAGGACGAGCTAGCAAAAGCACAGCGAGTAGTACCAATAGACTGCGCAGCAGTTTGATCCAAAAATCTTCACGAGAAAATCTAAGCTGCTGTCTCAGTGTTTCTGGAGGCAGCAGGAAAAAAGCGGAGAAAGGCTGAGGTTGGCGAGTCCTTGGCTTTAGCAGTGGCCAAAGCCAAGGTAAAATGACTGTTGGGAGAGCCAGCAGCCATAAAGGAGTGAGGAATTGAAGCATGCCGGAGGCCTGCTAGTCCTGAAGTTCTGGGGTCTTGATTCGGTTGAGAAATTGCTGTTGCGCAATGGAAAGCAAGTTACTGGTCAACCAGTAGAGTGTCAGTCCAGCCGGGAAAGTGAAAGTAAAAATGGTGAATACCAGCGGGAGATACTGCATGATCTTCTGCTGCATGGGATCCATCGTAGCGGCTGTGGGAGTTAGTTTTTGTTGGAAGTAAAGGCTCACCCCCATCAGAATTGGCGTGATTCCAAGACCATCGGGTGCGGACATGTCTGAGAGCCAGAGCATGAAGGGCGCATGACGTAGTTCAACAGCACCCGAGAGAGCGCTGTAGAGAGCGATGAAGACAGGAATTTGTAGAAGTAGCGGCAAGCAGCCCCCCAGTGGGTTGACTTTGTTCTTGCGGTACAATTCCATCATCTCTTGGTTCAACTTTTCTCGGTTATCCTTGTACTTCTCCTGAATTTTTTTCATTCGTGGTGCCAGCTGCTGCATGCGTTTCATCCCCTTCATTCCCTTGTAGGTTAATGGGAACAGAAGCAACCGAACGATGATAGTCAGGATAATAATGGCGATGCCATAGTTGCCAACATAGCCAAAAATCCAGTGCAACAGTGTCAGTAGCGGTGCTGCCAGCGTTTCCAAGAACATTGCATTTGATTCACGCAGATTGTGACCAAATTTCAGCATTTCGTCTTCTAACTTTGGTCCAAAGTAGGCGCGAAAATTTGATTCAATCTGTCGATCTGGCTGTAGGCTCACTAAGGGTAAGCGTGCCCCAAAGTACGGGCGCAGCATGGATCGTTGATCGACCAGAGCAGCGGCAGAACGGAAGTAGGCGAAACGGATAGGTGATTCAGCTCGAACTGCATTCAGGAAGAACTGATCTTCCACTCCAAACCACTCAGTATTTGCTACTTGGAATTCTTGTTGGACATCACTGTTTGTTTCAGTCTCCACGCTTTCTTCAACAAAGTATACCGGCCCGGTGTGAGCCCCTTGTTGTTGATAGTCATCGTTCTGAACGCGGCCTTCCCCAAAGACGTGGCGAATCCGCAAAGACTTTGCTTCTTGAGAGCGGTTGATCACCTGGACCCGATAGCCGATCTGGAAGGAATCAGCGAAAAACTCGAAAGTCTTGATCAACTGGAGTCCGTCGACAACAGGAGAAACGAATTGTAGCGAGGCTGTCCCTTCTTCAAGAAGTAGATCTCCTTGTGATTCAGAGAAAACAGTACGTTGGAGTCGGGCAGAAAGCTGGGGATCGTCCTCCAATTCGACAGCAAATTGATGCACATCATCGAGGTCGTTGGCGAACATGTTCACCTTGTTGTCCTCTGTGACGATTTCTTCGTTACTAGCCCCTAAAAATGATGTGAGATAGGGGAACCATGTGCTGAGAGTCAGTCGTCCCTTGTTGTGCTGGTACTCTTGAAGCAACAGGCTCTCGGCAACTGCACCCCTAGTATTAAAGGTCAATCGGTAATGCGGAGTTTCGACAACAACTTGTTTGGCAGGTTGGCTTTCATCCACACTGGGTAGGCTAGCACTCAGTGGAGAGACAGAGTTTTCAGAAACAGCTGGTTCACTCTCTTCTAAGGCTATGGTTGGGGAACTCTCAGTAGCCGTGGGTGCGGTCGTCGAAGTTGGCGGTGGTGGCGGCGGAAAGAGGAACTGCCAGCCAATCAGCACAGCAGCCGACAGAGCGATTGCTAGAAGGGTTTGTTTCTCCATAATGATTACAGGCCGGGTCAGAGGTTTAAAGATTTGGTGGATTCGGTGTGCTTATCGGGAACAGGGTCGTACCCTCCGGGATGCAGAGGATGGCAGCAAAGAATTCTTCGAAGCGCCAGCCAGCCACCTTTGCCACAACCATGCTGTTGAAGAGCTTCCAGTGCATAGTTGGAACAGCTTGGGTAGAAGCGGCATGATCTTGGTAAAAGCGGAGACAGGCAATATTGGTAAAACTTGATACAGGCGATCAGTCCTCGGGACAGTAATCTTGAGGGTGATAGCTCAGGATAGGATGCAGAGGGGACGTCCATGCTGGTTAGTCTTCAGCAGTCTGGGCGTTAAGAAATTGGAAAGCTTGGTGAACCGAACTCTCAATATAAGGCTGCTCCACGGGGCGTTGTGGTTTTTTAGTGATCATGAAGCAGACATCAACAGGCTGGCAGATTTGGTGTCGGTGATGGCGAATTGCTTCTCGAAGCAAACGTTTCAGTCGATTCCGCAAAGGTGCATGCCCTACGCGCTTACTCACCGTGACTAGAAAGCGACTCTCCGAACTAGAACTAGTGAGGTACTTGATGCTGATTAGTCCTAATCCTCGGTAGTTCCCATGCTGAAAAATTCGGGCCACCTCACTCCGACCGCAAAGGCGTACCCGTTTTGGATAACGCCTTGAGTCCACTAAGCGGACAGTCGCTTGCGTCCCTTGGCTCGTCGTCGCTTGATGATGGCTTGACCATTTTTAGTCGCCATCCGTGCGCGGAAGCCATGCTTCATTTTCCGCCGACGATTGTTGGGTTGGTAGGTTCGCTTCATCTGCGCAACTCACTAGGGGTAGAAGAATGTGAAACAGAAATTAATATCGAGTTCATGATTTTTTGACAAGTTTTTTCCTACTCTCTATTAGTTGAGATTGTGCGATAAACAGGAAATTTGATTGAGCTCTGTAGTCTGTTATGCGAAATTAGAAAAATTTTCTTGCCCCATGGATGCTGGCCGGCACCTCTGGCTGTGCTGTAAAAAAGGAAGCTTATGCTGCAGAATCGCATTACGGAAGGTTTGACCTTCGATGACGTTCTTCTTGTACCCGCCTACTCAGACATTCTACCCCACGAAGTCTCTGTTCAAACTCGACTGACCCGACACTTGGATTGTAACATTCCTCTGCTGAGTGCAGCAATGGACACTGTTACAGAACATCAAGTGGCTATCAGTATGGCACAGGAAGGTGGTCTTGGAGTGATTCATAAGAACATGAGTGTGGAGGAGCAAGCTGCTCAGGTTGACCGAGTCAAACGATCAGAGAGTGGGATGATTTCCGACCCGATCACTGTCGAGCCTGAACAACCGCTAAAAGATGCCCTACAGTTGATGGAGCGCTATCGCATCTCTGGAGTCCCTGTAACCCGTGGCACGGAGTTGGTTGGTATTCTGACGAATCGAGATCTACGTTTTGAGACCAATTTGGATCAAAAAGTGGGCTCTGTGATGACCAGTGGACGGGATCGGCTGGTCACAGTCTCTCCAGGAATTGATCTTGAGGAAGCAAAAACCCTGTTACATGCTCATCGCATCGAAAAATTACTCGTTGTCTCAGAAGGCTATGACCTGCTTGGTTTGATCACGATCAAGGACATTGAAAAATCTCGTAAATACCCAAATGCCAACAAAGATGATCGAGGACGCCTAAGGGTTGGTGCGGCTGTGAGTACAAGTCGAGATTTGATGGAACGCACAGCGGCATTGATCAGCAAGGGGGTTGATCTGGTTGTGCTGGATACAGCACATGGACATTCCAGTAAGGTCCTGCAAAGCATTCGAGAACTTCGAGCAGACTTTCCGGAACTAGAAATTGTTGCAGGAAATATTGCCACTGCCTCTGGTTGTGAAGCGCTGATCAAAGCAGGAGTCGACGCTGTCAAAATCGGAATTGGGCCTGGCTCAATTTGTACAACGAGAGTAGTTGCTGGTATTGGTGTGCCCCAGATTACGGCGATTAGTGAGTCAGCGAGCGTGGCGAGACGTTACGGGATTCCTGTAATTGCCGACGGAGGAATCAAGTACTCTGGTGATATTGTGAAAGCTCTGGCGGCTGGTGCAGACTCTGTGATGATCGGCAGCTTATTTGCTGGGACTGCAGAAACCCCGGGGCAAGTGATTCTTTATCAAGGGCGACGGTATAAGCTGTATCGTGGAATGGGATCAATGGGTGCGATGAAGGAAGGTAGCAAAGACCGCTATTTCCAGAACAATACTGAAGAGTCGAAACTGGTACCAGAAGGGATTGAAGGCCGAGTGCCGTTCAAAGGATCACTGGCAGAAATGGTCTATCAGTTTGTAGGAGGATTGCGTTCTGGAATGGGATACACGGGCTGTCGAAATATTACGGAGCTGCAAGAGCAGGCACAATTCGTCCGAATCACCTCGGCTGGACTACGGGAGAGTCATGTTCATGATGTCTTCATCACGGAAGAGGCTCCAAACTATCCAATTTCTCAGGTGGAGTGACGTGCGACAATTCTGGAAACGCCCACTACTGCTGTTGTTGAGTCTGCCCCTGTTGGGATGCTCGTTTGCTTATGATCAGGGAGTACGGTTAGAAGCAGAAGAGCGCTGGGAAGAAGCTTCGATCTCCTACAGGGAAGCCGTTGTCGCCAATCCGGATAATTCGGTCTATCGTGAAGCTCTCCAACGAGCGAACCGTCAGGTTGCTCAGGAAAACCTTCAGCGCTATCGGGAGTACCTGGCTGCTGGGGAAGGAGTGAAAGCTTTTGCTCGATTGCAAGCTGTTCGTCAGCAAGATCCTGACTTGGCAGAGGCTGCCGAAGAGGAAAAGCTATGGTCGCATGTCTTGCTCAGTGGTCGGGTGCGGTTTGAGTTTGAACAACTTCAGACAAACGTGAGGCTCGCTGATGAAATGCAGTTACAAATTCGTTTCAATACCCCTGCGGGCAAAACAATCTCAGCGCCGATTTCAAGTGAGAGTGGGATCTTTTTTGTAGAAGATTTGACCTATCGTCAAAATCCTCAAATCTTTGCTCAATATTCAGTGCAATCCATTGGACTACAACTGGTACGAAGTGAGCCTTCTGGTCTCTCTCGTCGAGAATACCAAAAGTTCATTGATTTTCGAGAGATTCAACCATTGCGTGTCCAAGGACAGCTCGATTTTCCGACAACCATGGTGCCATCAAGATACTTGATTTCTGATCGTTCTCGAGTGCTGTTGCGTCAACAAAATCCACAAGAGTGGAGCCCACCTCGATTGGTCCAGTACGAACTTCTGCTGCAGGGAGACCGAATCGCAGTGCGCAGTACGGATCAACGACGAGAATTTGCTGCAGATATCTTTTATTGGAATCTGGAAGATCAGCGGGCGCTACTGGATTTTGGAGTGTATGACCTGCGCTTCCAAGAAGAGAATCGCAACTGGACGATTCGCAGGCAGGACTATCAAGAGCCAGCAGATGATTATCTTCTGGAGTTCGCTGACAATTTAGCCCTCAGTCCCTATTTCTTCTACAGTGGAATTGCCTATCCTTTCGTTGCTCAGCCCTGAATAATAGCATCTTCTGCTTCCTGAGTTAGTCCCTGAAGTTTGAAACAATGATGTTCTGACTGAACAAGAATACAGATCACAGTCAGATTTCAGAACAGATCTTGGCTCCAGTCAGCTCACCTTCTCAATTTCCTTGCCTGGAAAAGAACATTCATTAAGAACTGGACACTGTCCACAAAGAGGCTTTCGTGCTTTGCAGGTGTAGCGGCCCTGCAGAATCAGGTAGTGGTGTGCATCCTTACGCCAATTTGGAGGAACATTACGAGCCAGTTTGCGCTCGACTTCTTCCACCGTTTTTCCACGCGCCAATCCTGTGCGGTTAGAAACTCGAAAGACGTGAGTGTCCACGGCAATCACAGGATGCCCGAAGGCCGTGTTCAAAAGGACATTGGCCGTTTTGCGTCCCACACCAGGCAAGGCTTGCAGAGCTTCAGAGTCTTCGGGAATTTCTCCTTGATGTCGTTCGCAAAGCTGTTGGGCAGTTTTAACAATGTTTTTGGCTTTAGTGGGAGCAAGACCGATGGTCTTGATATGGGTCAGTACTTCTTCTGGGTCAGCCTGAGCAAGTTTTTGTGGAGTGGGATAACTACCAAAGAGAGAGGGTGTGACCTTGTTGACTGCCGCATCTGTCGTTTGTGCACTGAGGATGATAGCGATCAGAAGTTCGAAGGTGTTGGCATGTTGCAATTCTGTGATAGGTTCTGGAATCGCTTTGCTGAGATTCTGAAAGAACTGCTCACGCTCAGCTGCTCGCATTGGTCTCCGTATTTGATTCCAAGAAGGTCTGGTGAATGATGCGTAATGCTTCTGGGGCGTCCTCTTGCCGGATTACGCAGGAGATGTTGATCTCAGAAGCGCCCTGCGTGATCATCTCCAAGTTGATTTGTTTCTGGGCCAGCGCCATAAACATCCGTCCTGCAGTACCTGTAGCGTAGTGCATTCCCTCTCCCACCAAGCTCAGTATTGCCCGGTCACGAATCAGGGTCACATCAGCAAATTCCTCCATGTCGTGAATCAGAGACTGAATATTATCCAAGCGGTCAACCGTACAGGAAATGTTAACTTCTGATGTTGAAATTAAGTCAATCACAACTCGATGCTTCTTGAATAGCTCGAATACCTGCGCCATGAAGCCGGTCGAATTCAGCATGCGGTTTGAGTGAATGTTGAGGATGCTGACATGGTGCTTGGTTGTGACTGCCACAGCTGTTTGATTCCGCTGTCTTCTTTGCTCGGTCAACTTTCCAGGGACGATGATGGTGCCGGGTTTCTCTGGGTGAAAGGTGTTTTTGATTCGAATTGGCACGTTGGCCTTGATAGCGCACTCCATGGTGAAGGGATGTAGTACTTCAGAGCCAAAATACGTCAGTTCGGCGGCTTCAGCTGGCGAAATTTCTGGTAGTACAGAGGCTGTAGGAACCTTGCGAGGATCTGCGGAATAAATTCCATCAACTTCTTTCCAGACCTGTAATTCATCGGCTTTGGTCTCTGCAGCGATCAGGGCAGCGGTTAGGTCGGTGTATCCTCTACCGACACGATCAATGATTCCTCCAGGAACAAAGCCAAAAAATCCTGTGATCACCGCTGTACGTCCTGTCTCCTGAGGCAAGTACTGCTTAAATTGATGCTGTAGGTAAGGAAAGAGTGCTCGCCCTTCGGGGGCGTGCTCGCCTTCTGGAAGGGCTTCAGATAAATCAACGTATTCAGCATCAATTCCCAAGTCTTGAAGCACTCCGCTTAACAATCGCGCAGAAAGACGCTCTCCAGTACCAACAATCAGGTCTTGGCTACGTGGTGAAATCTCTCGAATCACGTGGATGGCTTCCAGAAAAGACTTCAGCGAACGTAATTCCCGATGAACAAATTCTCGTAGTTGTTCCTGGATTTCTGGATTGCGAACCGCTTTGCTGAAAGCCTCGTTGTGGCTTTCTTCTACGAGGTCAATCATTCGATAGAAGGGCCCTCCGCTGAGGGCTAAACTTCCAGCTTTCAGCAGCCTGCTAGTGGTCCCTTCTGCCTTGTTATAGCTGCTCATCGCTGAAACAACAGCGGTGACTCGGTGGTGCTGGTTTAGATGGTCTACTATGATTTGAGCGACCCCTTTCATGCGCTCGGCTGTGCCAAGGCTGGTGCCGCCAAATTTTTGGACGAAATGGCTCATTACACTGGACTTTGGTCGAAAATAGAGGGAGCGATGGTTTGTTGAGGTTGACGGTGATTAGTGTGGTAGTTGCCGAGCAAAACGGACAGCAATATTAAAGTACTGTACAGCCCTCTGCTGAAACGCTTCGCGTTCTTCTTCTGTCCAAGCCATTGCGGTGCGCATCTCACAATTGGTGACCCCCAATCTTAGTGCGGCGTACATTTGATAGACAGGGAGCAAGGGTTTCATGTCGGTACGATCCCGAGAACTACGTAGGTATCGATCCAGGAAACTACTATTTAACTCTTCTTCTTGTTGGCGTAACAACTCTACAGAGAAGGTCGCCACATCGTTAGCAGCATCTAGAATCGCATATTTTTTCTGGGCTTCCTGAGGGCTTAGAAATATTACCGTCTGGCCCTTAACATGGATGTGTTCAGGCAGCAGTGCGCCATGTCCTTCGACGATTCGATGTTTACGAATTCTGCGCTGAAAAAGCCGATTTTGCTCATCGAAAAATTTGTCCAGTGGGTGACGAATCATATCCCGAATAGGTTGGGTGAATGACTCGTCCAAGTGACGTTTCATCTGATAAAGCATGTCTTCGCATAGCGAACGCAGCACATCTGCCCGTCCTCGTTCGTGTGCGGTCTTGTCGTTTGCAGGAAAATCTGAGTGTACTTGAGCGAGTTTGCGGGCGATTCGTCCAACAGCAATCAGTGAGAGTTTTTTCTGATCCAGCAGATGACTCACTAAGTTGCGTTCGCTCAGCGCAGTTGTTTTGAGAGCGTAGTCTATAGCTGTGGCCCCGGTCTCATTCTTGTAGCTGAAACTTTTCCCATTCTGATAAACAGGCAGTACTTCGGCCTGTAATTCTTCTCCATTGAGTCGATGTAGTAATTTGGCTTCCTCTTGGCAAAAAGCCTGTTTAACCGCTAAACTTGTGTGCTCACTATCAGCCTTCTTGATCTTGTAGAAGTGATCACCAGCTTTGAATAAATAAGAAGAGACTGTCTCTTGAAAGCGGATCTTACTGACAGAATCGAGGTAGGCATCTTTTTTCCGTAAGGCTGCGACGAGTGGGGGATTTGAATTTGTAGGCATAGCACTTTTGGATGTAAGCGGGACAGAATGTGGATGTGGTAAATTCCCGGAGACCAACCTGACTTGACAAAATTAAAGCAAGTCCATCTTTGTAAAGAACATTAGAAATCAAAAACTAACACAAGCCAGCAATATACGGACCTATGACGGAAAGCTTGCAGCACCATCCTGCAA
>WTIF01000355.1:5278-15546 GCA_011522845.1 Deltaproteobacteria bacterium | reverse complement strand
ATTATGGGAAGTCTCTTCCCTTGGCTCAGGGTATCAAGTTCGGAGACTGATTTATGCCCAAAGGTTTTTACCGTGTACCAGATATTCAGTTTGATCTCGAAAAGATGCAGCAGGCCCTCCATGAGGTTGATTCGAGAGTTGCCCGCCAATCTCCCTTGGGTGAGCGTGACATCAATGCCATCTGCTTGACACAGATTCCTGGAGATCCCAACTCGATCACTGGTGGGAATGTTCGCGGTTTGTTCTGGACAAAACCAGATCATACTGGGGTTGAGGTGCAACGTGATGATCCGATCGACGAGAAGAAGTATTCAGAATTCGTAAAACTGTTTGAAGATACTTACTTTAAAGAGATCTACGACACCTTGATTTCCCGCTACAAGTTGGGTCGAATCCGCCTGCTTTGGAAGCTACCCCGAACAACTCTGAGTTGGCATCGTGATCCAGAACCGAGGCTACACATTCCGATCATTACCAATCCAGGGGCCCATATGGTGATTGAAGAAGTTAATCATCACATGCCTGCGGATGGGGCCGTTTGGATTACCAACAACACCCGCTATCACAACGCTTTCAATGGCGGTGAAGAAGACCGAGTTCATTTGGTAGCGACTGTGCTGGATTGTGATATGAGTATCTTTGAAGAATCGATCTCAGCGTCAGTAATCTAAAATGAGGAGCCTTCTAAATGGCTTTCTCTTCGTTGGGATTGTTATCAGCGTGTTAGCTGAGTCAGCAATAGCGCTCGAGTCGGCATCGAAGATCAATGCGGAAATTTTGCTGAGACAATACTTCCGGAATGAAGTGGTGATCTACTCCAGTCAGGTCGAGAATCGGTGTGGGCGGATCGGTTTAAATTCGAAAGTTGTTGATCAAATCCTCGCAGAAGAAATTGATGCAGCAGAGTTGCTTGCCATGAATACTGAATCTGCTCCGCAACTACCACGATTGTTCCTCAGTACTGAAGTGCAATGCCTTATACAGTATCTCGGGAAGTCAGTGGTCTATCACCACAGTGTAGCGCTAAAATGGCAGGATCAAAGTGGGCAAGATGGGCAACTGATCCTTGGAACAGTGGCGAATGGAATGGGTTTTGGTGATGAGCTTCGCAAACCTCTGGGGACAATTCGTCAGGCAGTAAGAGGTAAAATTAAAGACCTACTTGAAGCCCATCGGAGAACGGCTCAGTAAGACTGAATTGCACCAGACCTCCTTTGATCATGAGTAGCGAACGATGACTACGGTACGATCATCTGAAAATTCTGAGGATGTAGAGCCTTTGATTGCGGGAAAACTATCTATTTTATGCGAATCCACCTCTTCAACTCTTTGAAACTCTGCTTCCCAGGCAGCCAGATCAATCTCGGATGGTAGACTGAAATAGCCATCTGTAAAGAGCTCTATGCTCTGGACTGCAGACTTGGGGCGTGAGAAGCAAAGCATTCCTTCCCCTGCCAGTGGCTTTCCGTTGAGAGATGCATAGCCAAGCTGCAGATCTCCGTGATTCGCAAACCGATGCTGTGAGACCACACCTTGCTGGAGGAATCTGACTCCTTCGGAGGCGGCATTCCCAAACGTCTTTCGTGTTTGTTCTAAGATTCGTTCCACCTCTGAATTCTGCAGTACATCCTCTTGAACTGCCTTGTCTAACCCATAGTAAATCAACTGGCGGGTTTGATATTCCAGTTCATCCCCAGAAAGCCCACGATCACGAAGCATTCGATAAACGGAGTTCCTGGCCTGGGTCGAAACCGTATCGATTTGTTTACGCAAAACGATCTCCTCCTGACCATTGATCCTTACTCCACTATCTCCGATCAGGAAGAAGCTAATTTCTTCACCGATCTCCCAAGCCAGAGCCATTGTTGTGGATGGTGGTTTCCCCTCGGCACGCAGTTGTCCTTCCGCTATTTTCACCAACAACGCTTTTTCTAGCTCTGCATTGACCTGATGCAACAGTTCATCAGTTGGGCTGAGCTTCTTTTCTGACCAGAGTTGGCAGACGGACTGAGCACATGTGACTGCAGCAAACCGTCCACTGGTGATTCCGTCAATGATGGTTTTGGTTGGATCCGTGGCACCATCAAACACCCCATAAAGTCCTGGTAAGAGCAGGGTGATGTCATCTCCGAGAGCATTAAAATCTCGGTACTTTGAACGGCTGTAACTAGTGATCTGCATACTATCTTGGGTCTAAAATAGTGAGGTTTGAATAATGGGAGGAGGTTCTTCCGGGGTTAGTAGCAACGGAAGGTCAGGAGCTCGAAGTAATGTTTCCAGGGCGGCAGGTGGATCTTTCAGCCAACAAGGAACTTGGGCTGACTGAAGTAGAAGCGGCATCCGATGGTGGATCTGTGCACATTGGGTGGTGGGATGCGTCGTCAGGGTCACAAGTTGGCTCGGAGTGGCGCTCTCGCCAAACCAGATGCCAGCCATAAACAATGGTGATTCATCTGGAGCATGAAAGCGGAATTTCTGTTTTTGACCATCCTCTTCAAAAATTTTCCATTCATACCAGCCACTGCAGGGAATTACGCAGCGCCTGGATTCAAAGGAATCACGGAATGTCTGCTTGGTGGCAACTGTTTCGGCTTGGGCATTGATTAGTAGTTGTTTGCTCCAGGAGGGCTTTATCCCCCACTGCAAGCTGGTCTGGACAAAGCCAATTGGGGCAGATAGCAAAGCATCTACTCGTTGTGTGGGACGCAGATCCCGATTCTCTTTTGTGTTCCAATCCACTCCAAAACCAGCTTTCACAGCTTCTTTAATGTTGTTTGGTTGAATGTCAATCCGTCCACACATAGTCAGATACTTTGGAATGTGTTTAGTCTCAGCCGTTGCTGCCAGAGTTCCTCGTAGTAAGGCAGCGCTTGTTGCTCCAACTCAAGATACCGCCCCGTCAACGTCTCTCCAAGTGGTCTTGGTGGGCCAAATCCAGCGGTTTCATGGACCTTGGCGTACCAGTATGGTGACCAAGGACCATCATAGGGCTTTGGTCCTTTTTCCCATTGAAACATCGCTTCGATGTGTGGGAGTTTGAGTGCTGCACAGATTTTGGAGAATGCCAGATTGGGGTTGGCGAGCATTTCGTCACTGTCGACAATAATTCTGGGTCCAGGAAAGTCACCAAGTAGCTTCCATTGTTCAACTTGTTCTTCAATGCCGATGTCGGCTAGTCCGACATGGGGCCAGACTTTTGCGAAGGAACGAATCACCTTCCGCGGATGCCGGATCCAAAAAATATGGGCTGCTTGGTGTGCCCAGTCCCAGGGCATCTCTACCATGTGATGCGCCATGTTCTTTAAGTACAACTCAGTGTAGCCCTGTTCGCAGTGGCTCAGAATTCGATCAACCGATGCTTCAACAGAATTGGGAATCTGAGCAAGGATCTGGTCTCGACCCGGATGTTCCAGCCCAGTCCGCTGTAGGTATGGACCGTAAAAAGGCTCATCAATAACGGCACACCCCGGTCGTTTCGCAAAGCTGTACATCAGTGCGGTGCTGATGTTCCGTGGACCGGAGATACCGTGAATCACTCGAGTTTGCGGCATGTCCGGACCTTAGAGATCACTCGAAATCACTTGCCCCAACCCAATGCAACGGGGTTGAGAGGCTGAAGCAACTCGAGCAAGCCGGCCTTGGTTTGTGGATGTAAGGGAGGTATTGGATGCCTGCAGAAGGATGATTGAATGACTCCCCCCTCTTCCATCACCACCTTGGTTGCCCGGAAGCCGCATTGCCGATTTTCGAAGTTGATGGCTGGTAGAACCCGTGCGTAGGCTGAGGCGGCCTGATCTGGTTGGCCAGCGAGAAAATACTCGATGACAGGTTTGATCTGATCGGGAATCATCGCAGAAGTCATCGAACCACTGGCTCCCGCTTGCAGGTCAGCCATCAGGGTAATGGCCTCTTCTCCATCAAAGGGTCCTTCAATCGCCTCTCCCCCTTGTTCAATCAGTGCACGCAGCTTATTTGCGGCTTGAGGACACTCAATCTTGAAGAGCTTGACCATCTCAATCTCTCGAGCCATCCGCACGAGTAACGGAACCGAAAGCTCTACACCTGACAGCGGAGCATCCTGGATCATGATCGGTATGCCAACTTCTCCAACTTTGGCGAACTGTTCAAACGTCTGATCTGGAGTTCCCTTGAGGAGTGCACCGTGATAAGGGGGCATCATCATCACCATGGCTGCTCCCAGTTCTTTACTCAGACGAGCGCGCTGCAGGACGATGTGAGTGGCGTAGTGGCTGATCGTGACGATTACTGGGACTCGCCCTGCAACATGCTCCAAGCTCAGTCGGCTCAGGGCTTCACGTTCAGCATCCGTAATCAGAAACTGCTCAGAGAAGTTTGCCAGGATACAAATACCATCTACACCCTGGTCAATCATACAGTCCAGCACTCGTTTCATGCCCTCATAATCAACCTCCCCATTGGGGTGGAAAGGGGTTGGGGCGACAGGCCAGATACCGGAATATTTGCTCATTTGAGAACCTCAGTAAAATAGTTAGGAAGAATGAGAATGAAATTTGAAAATGACTTATAGTGGAAAGAAAGTAGAGAGGCGAGTCTAGTATTTAAATTCTTTAGAAACCTCCTGCATATCATCAACAAACGGAATCCATCGTTAGAGGAGAATGGCGCAGCTCAAAGTAGTTTATCAAGGGAAGGGAGCCAATCTGGTTGGCAAGGCTTGGCGTTATGGGGCAATGGGTGGAACCTGGGAAGAAAGGCCTGAAGAGGGTCAGGTGCTTGTCTCTCTGCAGGTGCAAGATCGCAATTACCAACCGTTGTTAGCTTCCTTGCGAGATGACCCGAATGTCGTTGAGATTTTGGATGGTCCACCAAAGTCTGCAGAAACAACCTGAGCTAATACAACAACGTCTTCAGAGCGCTGATCAGGCTCTGTCCATCGGCCGGGGTGTTGTAACCTTGAATTGAAATGCGAGCAATACAATGGTCTTTCCAGCGAAAGACTGGAATCTCGATTTGAAATTCATCATAGAGCCGATTCTTAACCTCCATCACATCACAGTCCGGCAAAGGTAGGGCAACCATCTGCATGCCAGCACGCAATTCAGGTTGCACCAGCGGCGCTAGACCTGTAATGCCAGACCACTCCTCAGCAATTTCCCAAACCAATCTATGACAAGCTTTTTTGACTTCTGACCATTGATGTTTTTCCAGAAACTCAATGGCTGCTGGAATTGCCAGCAGAGAGGCTAAATCTCTTGTTCCCTGAAACTCCAGTGAATCAATGAATCGAGAATTGCCAAGGGCCCCATCTCCTTCAGCTTCAGGATTCCAGCCATGACTGACCACGAGTGGCTCAATCAGATGTTGTACCCGAGGATGGACGTGTAAAAATGCAGATCCCTTCGGAGTAAGCATCCACTTATGGCAGTTGCCGGAGTAGAAGTCTGCATCAAGTTCATCCAACTGAAGTGGGACATGACCCGGAGCATGAGCACCATCGATGACCGTCCAAACGCCATTCTTCTTAGCGCGTTGAATCAACTCTTCAATCGGGAAGGTGAGGGCTGTCGCTGAGGTTAGGTGACTCAGAAACAGAATCTTAGTTTTGGGCGTTACCTTGGACCAGATGGCTTCAGTGAATTCAGCGGCAGAAGCCAATGGCAGCGGAACATCAGCATGAATGTACTTTGCCCCCGTCTTGCGAGCAATGAAGGTCCAGGTTTTTTCAAGCGCACCATATTCGTGGTCTGTCGTTAGGATTTCATCCCCTTCCTTCAGAGGGAGTGACCTCGCAACAATGTTTAATCCTGTGGTTGCATTGGTAACTCCCACTAGATTATTCGGATGTGAACCAATAAAGGCCCCCAGTTTTTCTCGAACATTGCGAATCAACTTTAGGCTTCTACGATGCTGGTCCATGAACTCGACAGGTTGCTTTTCCAGTTCGAGTTGCCAAAATTGATAGTCTTCGAAAATTGGGCGTGGACAGGCGCCAAAGGATCCGTGATTTAGAAAGACGACATCGTCTCTCAACAAGAAATGCTCGCGTAGGCCAAGAGCCATAAAGTCTTTCGTGTCTAGGTGTAAAGGTGGCAGGCAGTCCAATGCCCGGGTTTCGCCTCAGTGAACTGGGGAGCCTGAGTGGAACAGTCAATTTGCTTTGATTTTAGAACTTCCTGTTTACGGGGGCAACGCGTGCAGAAGGCACAGCCCTTCGGTGGATTTTCCGGGCTGGGAACCTCACCTTCCAGCAGTACTCGATTGGCCTCGCGCTCTCGTTCTTTTTCAGGATCAGGGATTGGAATCGCAGAAAGCAGGGATTGTGTGTAAGGATGAAGTGGATCTTCGTAAATGGAATTACTATCGGTTAATTCCATCACCTTACCCAAATACATCACAGCCATCCGATCACTGATGTGCCGAACAACGGCAAGGTCATGGGCAATGAACAGATAGGTCAGTTTTAATTGGCTCTGCAGATTTCTCATCAAATTGATGATCTGTGCTTGGATTGAAACATCCAAAGCAGAGATCGGCTCATCAGCAACAATGAAATCAGGTTGTGCCGCCAGCGCTCGAGCAATGCCGATTCGTTGACGTTGTCCACCAGAAAACTCATGCGGGTAACGATCTGCAAACTCTCTAGCCAACCCCACCATTTCGAGAGTCTTCTCCACCTCCGCTCGAATTTCTGAGCGTGGGTGAAGTTGATGGATATACATCGGTTCACCGATGATGTCGGCCACCTTCATCCTCGGATTGAGTGACGCATAGGGATCCTGGTAGATCATTTGGAAGCGATTACGCATTTTTCGTAGAGCCTTGCCCTCCAACTGCACCAAGTCTGTGCCGCGATAATGTACGCTACCCGCTGTGGGTTTGTAGAGTTGCAGGATGCTACGACCGAGAGTGCTCTTACCACAACCACTCTCACCTACTAGACCGAGAGTCTCTCCCTCAAAGACTTCCAAGCTGACATTGTCGACTGCTTTGACGACTCGTTGAGGACCCTTCAGAAAACCTGAATCCTGGCCAAAGTGCATGGATAAATTTTTGACTTGGACAATTGGCTCAGTCATCGCTCAGACTTTAACTGCATGATGGCACCAAACCTGGTGAGAAGGCGTCAGAGCTTGCTGTGCAGGTGGCGTCTGACACTGCTCTGTTCGAGAGGAGCAACGCTCCAAAAAAGGGCAGGTAGTCGGATAATCAATCAAATTCGGTGGAAAGCCTTCGATAGCTTCCAGTGGCTCTTCTGAGCGAGTATCCAGACGTGGTAGCGAATTCAGTAGACCCTTGCTGTAGGGGTGCTGGGGATTTTTGAATAGTTCATCGACTGGAGCAAACTCAACGATCTTTCCGGCGTACATCACTGCTACACGATCTGCCAGACCTGCAACAATCCCAAGATCGTGAGTAATCCAGATCACAGACATGCCGATTTCTCTGCGTAGTTTCTTGACCAAGTCGATGATTTGGGCCTGGATCGTTACATCGAGCGCGGTTGTGGGTTCATCTGCGATCAAGATGGAGGGCTCACAAGCCAAGCCTGCTGCAATCATGATCCTTTGCCGCATTCCCCCTGAAAACTGGTGCGGGTAGTGGCGGTAGCGTTTCTCTGCCTCAGGGATGCCGACTAATTCCAAGAGTTCGATGGCTCGGTTTTTGGCAACTTTTTCGGAAATGCCCTGGTGCTCAATGATCGATTCCTGGATCTGGTCTCCAATGCGTAGAACCGGGTTGAGAGAGGTCATTGGATCCTGAAAGACCATCGCGATTCGGTTGCCGCGTAGTTCTCGCATTTCAACATCGCTGAGTTGCAAGAGATCGCTTCCCTCAAAGTGCACACTGCCTCGAAGGTGGCAATCACGGTCTGGAATCAAACGCAGTAGTGAGAGTACCCCCACACTCTTGCCAGAACCACTCTCCCCAACGATTGCCAGGATTTCCTGTTTGGCGAGGCTGTAACTGATTCCGTTGACTGCCTTCACCACTCCGTCCGGAGTTGGAAAGTGAACGTGGAGATCTTCTACTTCTAATAGGGTATCTCCCATGTTTACGCTCGGATTTTTTGTTTGGGGTCCAGCGCATCTCGAAGACCATCGCCTAGAAAAGAGAAGCCCAGCATGGTGAGCGCAATTGCTAGAGTGGGTAATAGTGCCAGGTGCCAGTAAACACGGACATAGGCATTACTTGTTCCCACCATCTTGCCCCAACTAGCAATTGGATCATTGACCCCCAGCCCTAAGAAGCTCAGTCCAGCTTCAGCGAAAATAGCGGTAGGTATCCCAAAACTGACAGCAATCAGAATCGGACTCATTGCATTGGGCAGTAGATGTCGGAAGAGAATTCGCCACTCGGAAGCACCGATGCCCCTGGCAGCCGTACAGTATTCCTGCTCGCGGAGAGTCAGGATTTGGGCGCGAGTGATGCGGGCGATGACAATCCAACTGGTAATGCTCAATGCCACAATGATAGTGAGCATTCCACCGCCCAATACGGAGATGATCAGGATCGTGAAGAGTAGTGCTGGGAAAGCGGTCATGATATCGATGATCCTGGAAATCACAAAATCGAAGACTCCCCCGAAATAGCCTGCCAGTGCTCCAATCGGCAACCCGATGATTAACGCAACTAATTGAACGGACAGGCTAACTGTCATTGAAGTTCGAGCCCCGTAAATCAGGCGGCTCAGGTAGTCTCGACCGACTTCATCAGTTCCCAGAAAATGCTCTGGATGCTCCATGGGCATCAATAATACACGATCAAAATACACACGATCGTAAGCGAAAGGCGCCAGTAGATCTGCGAATATGGCGAGAAATAGAATAAACCCCACCAAAAACAACCCGAGCAAGGCCAGTCTGTTCTGAGAGAAGCGCCGGATGGCATCTTTTAAGAAGCTGCGTCGGGTAGGGCTAAAGGTACTCAAAGGGTAAGTTTAGGAGAGTGATTTGGCACCCAGACGAACCCTTGGGTCGATCATGGTGTAGGCGATGTCTGTCAGCAGATAGAGAATTCCCCACAGGAAAGCAACCAGGAGGAAAGTTGCCATGATCATCGGGTAGTCTCGATTCAATGTGCTGGTGACAAAATATTTACCGAGGCCGTTGATGCGGAAGGTGGACTCAATGAAAATACTGCCCGTGATCAAATTGGGAATTTCTGTTCCCAGCGCAGTGACCATGGGGATCTGGGCATTTCGAAAAACGTGTTTACGCATTACCTTCACTTCGGAGAGACCCTTGGCACGGGCGGTCCGCACATAGTCTTCTCCCATTACCTCAACAATGCTGGCCCGAGTGTATCGCGCCACAATTGCCATCGGTGCAATCGCGTAGGCGATCACCGGTAATATCCAGTCTGTACAGAAATACTTGTCGATCAAACACTGACCGGATGAGCCCCAGCCTCCCATCGGTAACCAGTTGAGGGAGACGGCAAAGATCAAAATAAGCCACATTGCCACCACAAAATTGGGCACAGTGACCCCCAGACTGGACACAAAGGTGACGAGCGTGTCGACCCAGGAGTTCTGATGGTAGGCAGCGTAGATTCCAGCCAGAATGCCAAAACCAAAAGCAACGACAATCGTAGTGAGTCCAACTTGAACCGTGATTGCCCAAGACTTACTGATTAGCTTGGCAACAGTCGTGTGAGGCCGTTGGTAGGGGATTCCAAAATCAAAACGAACTGCATGGCTCATGTAGTTGATGTACTGCTTCCAGACAGGCTGATCTAAGCCATACTTTTTGAGAATATTTGCTTTTGCGGCAGGTGGGAGGCGACCCTTTCGCTCATCAAAAGGGCCGCCTGGAACAGAGTGCATCAGAGCAAAGACGATTACGGATACAGCGAGAAGAATCATCATTAGCGCGAGGATTCTTCCAAAAATGTAGCCTAACATGGTCTCTGCCCCAATGTGTGGTGGTTAGGTTCTCTGTTTACTTCGCATTGCTGATGTAAACGTTACCCCAGTACCAATCGTTACCCCAGTGCTTTCCAGAGATTCCATTGGAGTCTGGCACACGGAAGCTGTCTCCTTGGACATAGGGCTTGAACAAGTCTCCCTGCCAGCGATGGGCAATGAAGACACCACCGACATCATCTACCAGAATTTTCTGGGCATCTCGGAACATTTGCTCGCGCTTCTTGTCATCTCCCACCAGATTGCTGGCTTCAGCAACCATGCTGTCAAACTTTTCGTTTGTCCAGGAATGACGTCCTGAAGAGACCCAAATTCCCAAGAGATTAGCTGGATCCAAAAAGTCCATTCCGTAGGAGACAGC
>WTIF01000355.1:0-5178 GCA_011522845.1 Deltaproteobacteria bacterium | reverse complement strand
TTGTATCCGATGCTGGATAGCCTGGCATCAACATGGAGTGTGCTGGCATCGCTTTGATTTCACCGTAGACATTCTTGACGATGGCCTCACGGTCCAAGGCATAGGCAAAAGCCTTGCGCACGTTCAGATCATTGAACGGGGCTGTGTAGGTATCAAACAGCAGATAATCGGTACGGAAGTCACCAAAATGACGAAGATAGTTATCCTTCAGTCCGGGATCACTCTCGATCACCTTGAAGTCTGCTGGCGTCAAATACTCATAAGGAACTGTATCCACTTCACCCTGTTGGAAGGCAGTGAAGAAGGTCGCAGGAGACATATAGATGCCTTCGATCCTCTGTAAACGAGCTGGACGATACCCTTTGTAATTTGGGTTGGCTTCTACAACGATTCGATTGCCAGGATCAAACTCTGTTAACACGTAAGGCCCTGCGGAAACAGCAGTATCTGGATCGTTGTTGTAGTAGGGGCCGTGAGCTTCCAAAGCTTTCTTGGAGAGTAAGAAGGCAAACTTCATTACACCAGGGAGTGGTGGGAAGACACCTTCTGTTTCTACTTCCAGCGTTAAGTCGTCAACCGCTCGAATACCAAGCGCAGAGGTCGGCATCTCTCCGGCAATCACCTTGCTCCAGTTCTTGATTCCACCAGCTCCAATGAACGAATAGAACCACGTAAAGTCCCAAGCGCTCGATGGATCTGCTGAATAACGGAAGGTTGCTTCATAGTCAGCAGCAGTCAGAGGGGTTCCATCACTCCACTGGAGACCTTCGCTTAGTTTGAAAGTCCAGACTTTGCCGCTGGCATCTACCGACCAACTCTCCGCAGAAGCGGGAATAACGTTGAAGTCCTTGTCGAGGTCTATCAGTGTGTCTTGGAAAAGGTCAGAGATACATGCATACCGCTGATAAACTGAGACAGCGAAATCAAATGTCACCTCATTTCGAGTATTGTCGCAGGGTACCCGAAGGACCTGTTGGTCTGATGAAGCAGCATCTTTTGGAAGCCCATGTCCGCCCGCGAGAATGGCGGAAGGCACTAGACAGAGGGCAGATAGTAAGGTTGTCCCACCAACAATTTTCTTACCGTGCTTGAGAAAACGACGCCAACACGACGTCTGCTTGGACTCATTCAACTTCATAAAATTCCTTCTCTTTCATGGTTTGAGAAATCCAGCTACGTACGAGAGGGCACTTAATAAAGGAAGTGAGGGTTGAAAAGCAATCTTTTTTTGTAAGATGTAAGTTGTCTGACAATGTAGATTTCAAGATCTTCATTGAAAAAAAAGATTGACGCTCGATATCATATACGATAATTCACGTCGAACATTTACGTAGAACCAAGTTATCGGATCAGCTTTCCATAATGGAAAATAAGTAGACAAAAATTCGAATTTTTTAGGGGAATCAGAGAATGGGCGAAAAAAAGAACATCATATTCTTTGGAATTGATTCACTGCGTTCAGACCATCTTGGTTGTAATGGCTACACGCGCAATACCTCTCCACACATCGATCAACTGGCCAAGGAGGGTGTGTGTTTCAAAAACTATTTTAGCCCAAATATACCAACCACACCGGGCTATGCTTCAATGCTTACCGGCTTTGACGTGATCAACACTCAGGTGGTGGCACTCAGGCACAAGGGGCAAATGAGAGAAGAGATCAAGACCTTGCCCGAAATTCTCAGAGAAAACGGTTACTACACAAGTTGTGTTGGGTTCACTGGAAATCCCAGTTCAAGAGGTTTTGATGAATATTTGGACTATCCAGCTTGGGGTAGTTGGGAGGAAGGTCGGCTGCACAAAGCAGAAAAATTAAATGATGTGGCGATCCCCAGGCTTAAGGAATTGTTGGAAGCTGAGCAACCATTCCTTTTGTTCTTGAGGCATATGGATCCACATGCACCTTATCTCCCGCCAGCACCTTATGAGAGATTATTTTACCATGGGGATGAATGTGCGCCGGAAAACAAGTCAATGGAGCCTATTTTAAACTTTAAGCCCTTCCGAGATTTTCACAAAAGCTGGATGCCACCCGGAATTACTGACAAAGATTATGTAGTTGCGCAATATGACGGGGAAATTGCGTACATGGACGCCTGCATCCAGAATTTGATCCAAGTCTTGATTTCATATGGGGTCTATGACGACACCTTGATCGTACTCAATTCTGATCATGGTGAAACGCTTTATGAGCATGATTGTTATTTCGATCATCACGGTTTGTACGAATCTAATCTAAAAGTCCCGTTGATCATGCGGTTGCCCTCCAAATTGCCTAAAGGGAGAGAAATTAAATCGTTTACAAGCCATGTTGATATCGTACCTACTCTGCTAGATATTCTCGAAATTGAAACAGCTACGAAATACGATGGAAGAAGCTTAATGCAACAAGTGAATTCACATGATGATGAGCTTGAGCAGGAGTTTTATATCACAGAGTGTACTTGGATGCGGAAGCATGGATGGAGAACGCCTGAGTGGAAGTTAATAATCGCTCTTGAGCCAGATTTTCACTTTAAGCCAGAAATTGAGCTCTATAATTTGAAAGATGATCCAAATGAGCTAAAAAACCTGGTAGATCTGAGGCCTGATATAGTTTCAGTTCTGAAAGAAAAAATGGATAAATGGATTGCAAAAAGAAAAAAGGAGACCGGTATGGATTCTCCAATTTTTGAGCAAGGAGACTGGCATGGTATTCAAGGTCACGGATCATTTAAATCATCTCAAGAAGCGTACGACAACCTCTACATAGGTGATTCCAATACTGCGAAAAGATTACAGGAGAAATCCAGGTAAAGAAATTTCACCAAGAATATAAACTCTAAAGAAAGGAGGTTCATACAAGATTCTGATATTTCATGCTGGATTAATTAATTCATTTTCTGAGGTTCAAATGAAACTAGCATCACTTTTGACAACAGCATCTTTGCTTGTAGGGACAGCTGTCTCTGCAATGGATTATAAAGAAGCTCCCTCTTTAAAAGAGATGGTTTCCAAAGGAGAAATCCCTCCAATTGAGCAAAGGCTGCCTAAAACACCGTTTGTGGTTGAAAAAGGGGTGATTTCTCACGCTGACGAGCTTCCAGATTGGAAACCCGGTAATTATGGTGGAACGATGAGGTTTGGTCACACAAACCCAGGATGGAACCCCGATGTTTTTATTATGCTGAATGAACATGTTTTGATGGCACCAGGAATCAGCATCAAAAACGTCAGGGGAAATGTCTTTAAGGATTTTAAGATAGAAAATGATAACACGAAATTCACTTTCTATCTCCGCGAAGGGCTAAAGTGGTCAGATGGGAAGCCGGTGACAACAGAAGATGTTCGATTTGTTTTTGAAGATATATATGGCAACGAAAAGTTGACATCTGCTTACCCATCAAAATTCAAGTCTGGAGGGGATCCAGCTGGTAATCCCGCAAAGATTACCTATCAGGGTGATTATCAATTCACAATGGAATTTGATCGGCCTTACGGTTCATTGATCAGTGAACTCAGTATCAAAGGCTGGCAAGGTTACACAGACATGTTGAGACCATCTCATCATCTGAAAAATTATCACCCAAAATATACATCTTTATCATCCCTACAACCTGAAATGGAAAAAATGGGGTTTAAAGATGAATGGTGGCAGTATTTCAATGCAATGGACTGTACAAATTGGGAACTAACACGGCCATGCAGTGCAAACTACCCCTCGCTTTGGGCTTGGTTAAAGGTAGAAACTGCTGATGAAATATTGGAATTCAAGAGAAATCCCTATTATTTCAAAGTTGATAGTTCAGGACAACAATTGCCATATGTTGACCGTGTTATTTCGCAACAGGTCAATGACACTGAGGCAGTGAATCTCAAAGTATTGGCAGGTGAGATTGACCTACTTCGAGAAGACACAGCTCTGGTGAAAATGCCGTTGTACAAAGAAGCAGAAGAGAAAGGGCTTATACAGACCCATTTGCTTGATATGCACGTAAATCCAACTGTTCTGTTTTTCAACTTTACACTTGCTGATGAAAATGACCGGAAAGTGCTAAATAATTTGAAATTCAGGCAGGCTTTGAATTATGCGATGAATAGGGAAGAGATCCTTGAAAATGTGTATTTTGGCTTTGGTTCAATGCCGGAGCACTTGTACAAAGGATACGACCCTGCCAAAGCTGAGGAATTACTGGATAGTATTGGGATGACTAAGGGTAGTGATGGTTTTAGGATTGGGCCTAATGGAAAGACTTTCGAATATCGAATTGAATATGGGGATTACGCTCCTGATATTAAATTCGTGGTCGAGCTGCTTACCCAACATTTTGAAGCTGTTGGTATTAAAACCACCAGTAAGATGCTCGAAAGCACGCTTATGAATGTCACTGGACAAAATAATGAGCGCAAGCATTCAACAATCTTATGGGTTCATAAACCACTCTGGGTATCTGGCGGATGGAATGATTATTTACCATCAGTTGGTGGTACTGGTTACGCTCCTTTGTGGCGCCAATGGTATGATTCCAATGGTGTTGAAGGTGAAGAGCCTCCTGCTGAAATGAAGCGTTTGATGAATATAACGAGAGAACGTGGGGCATATGTTCCTTATTCTACAGAAGACGGCAAACTCTATAAGGAGCTAATGAGCAACATGGGAGATAATCTTTGGATGCTTAACATAGTTGATAATGTTAACTATGTTTTGATTACAAATCCAAATATTGGGAACGTACAAAAATCAGGACAAGCAATCGCTGCTGATAACAGTGGTGAGCAAATGTTCTACAAATAAACATAAGTGGGCTGGCTTGAGTGCCAGCCCTTTCAAAGTATGCTAAATTACACAATCAAAAGGCTTTTTCAACTGATTCCAATTCTCTTCATTATTTCAGTTGTTGCCTACGCAATTATTGAATTGCCTCCAGGAGATTTTGCAGATTTCTACATTTCTTCACTTCGCGCGACCGGTGTTACAGTTTTAGAAGATGAGGCATTAAGAATTAAGGAACAGTATGGGTTTAATGCCCCAGTGGTTGAGCGTTATTGGAGATGGGTAGAGAACATACTCTTTCATGGTAATTTTGGATACTCCTTTGAGTACCAAAAACCAGTCAATGAAATCATTGCAGAAAAACTACCTCTTTCTGTCGGTCTGACATTTGGGGCACTTATCATCTCATGGGCTCTCGCTATACC
>WTIF01000186.1:2725-4145 GCA_011522845.1 Deltaproteobacteria bacterium | reverse complement strand
CAGCATATCGTCGATTGTTTGCTGCACAGGTTGTGAGCCTGTTGGGAACAGGCCTGGCTTCTGTTGCCCTGGGACTGCTCGTCTTTGAATTGGGAGGAGCGGATGCGGGGGTGATCTTGGGTACGGTTTTAGCCATCAAGATCATTGCCTATGTAACCATTGCACCAGTAGCGGAAGCGCTGCTGGGAAATCTTCCCCGACGTACAGTGCTGGTTTCGCTGGATCTAGTTCGAGCCGGTTTTGCACTGGCACTTCCGTGGGTCACTGAAATCTGGCAAATCTATTTACTAATCTTTCTTCTGCAAGCTGCGTCCGCAGGCTTCACTCCGCTGTTCCAGGCCACGATTCCTGATCTGCTTAAGGATGAAGAAGACTACACCAAGGCCCTCTCCCTATCCCGGCTGGCTTATGATTTGGAAACCCTGCTCAGTCCTGTCCTGGCAACGCTGCTCTTGGCAGTGGTCACTTGGCAAGGACTTTATGCAGGCACGGTCTGCGGATTCTTGGCTTCGGCTGCCTTGGTTTGTACGGTGAGTCTGCCTTTTTCCACAAAAATTCAGTTGCCCTTTCAGAAACGGGTGACCCGTGGAATGCAAATCTATTTGGCAACACCTCGTCTGCAGGGGGGACTGATCCTTCATGGTGCGGTCGCTGTCGCTGGCGCAATGGTCTTTGTCAACACGGTTGTGCTCGTACAGGGGCATTTTGGGTTGACAGAGCAAGACACGGCCTTGACCCTCGCTGCCTTTGGGATGGGTTCGATGCTGGTTGCGCTGGCGTCTCCCAAATTACTGGAGAAGTTCTCAGAGCGTACTGTGATGTTGCTGGGTTCTTTGATTCTGGTGATCAGCTTGGGATTTTCAACCGCTATTGAGGAATGGAGAGAGCTCTTACCCGTTTGGACGATGCTTGGTTCTGGGTACTCAATGATTCATATCCCGATGGGTCGGTTGTTGAGACGTTCTGCTCACACAGAAGACAGGCCCGCTCTGTTTGCCGCTCATTTCTCGTTATCGCATGCTTGTTGGTTGATTGCTTATCCGACCGTAGGTTGGTTGGGAGCAACGTTGGAGTTGTCCCTGACTTTTGGAATTCTTGCTGTGGGATGTCTACTAGGTTGTGTGCTGGCCTGGAGAGTCTGGCCCAAGATTGATCCCATAGATCTGGAGCATCGGCACGATGACTTGAGCAGCGATCATCCACATCTGTCAGGTACACAAGTACATGTTCATCCCTACGTGATTGACGATTTACATCCTCAATGGCCAGGTCGATGAATCCGACCAAAAACACACATCAGACGCGATAATTTATGAAAAACTGTGTGTGAACTTTTGAAGGGTCTGTAATTTTACTCTTTATTGCACTGCTAAAGTTCCACGCATACCCGCTTCATAGTGGCCCGGTTGTAGACACGCGT
>WTIF01000186.1:0-2625 GCA_011522845.1 Deltaproteobacteria bacterium | reverse complement strand
ACTGCTAAAGTTCCACGCATACCCGCTTCATAGTGGCCCGGTTGTAGACACGCGTACTCAAAGTTTCCTTGCTTATTGAATTGCCAAACCAATTCGTGCTCTTCACCTGGCTTCAACTGAATATTCTGAGGTTCATTCTGTTCTCTATCGGGGGAGCGTCGCATCATTTCCATGTATTCTGAGATTTCAAACGCAGTCCCGAAGATCCAGTCATGTGTCTGCTGGCCAGTATTTTGGAAACTCAATCGCAGAGTTTCACCTAGGCCTACGGTGATCGTCTCTGGATCAAAACGAAACTGGTCACTCATGTTAATGGCAACGTTTCTGCTGACCTCACTACCCATTCCAACTCGACCAAAAGGTTGCTGATCACCATAGCTCCCAAATACAGCATCCTTCAGTTTGTCGAACAGGCCCCCAGAATGTTCTTCATTTCCATGTCCCAGAATTATGGAAGGTGATATAGCGATCAGTAGGCTGAGTCCGAAAAAAATAAAGAATTTATTCATGGCTATTCTCTCAATTGAAGAAATTTTATTCAAAAACAGTGATGCAAATGAATGATCAGTACCTCCAGTCAAAAATTTGCAGACTAGCAAGGTGGATTGTTATCCTAATCCCACAGTGGTTAGAATTGCAGTTAACAGAAATATGATGACGGCAACAGACATCTCAAGGATAACCGAAAGTCTTAATAGCATGAATGCTCGTACTTCTCCCCGCAATAGGGCAGGGGTTAAGAAAAGCTTATTCAGTGCAGCGAGTCCGAGTAAGCCCAGAAAGCCTAGGAGTTTAAGGGCAAAAAGTTGACCGTAAGCGGTCCGGATGACATTCCAGCTGCCCTCGGTCAGTAACCAGAGTAACTCAGCCCCTGCCAACGCCAGCAAGAGTACATTCCAAATCGAAATCTTGCCAAATTGTCGTGCAGCTGCTCCGGTCACAGCATCTTTTCGTTTAGCTAGCCACATCAAGGGAGCAAACCCCCCGATCCAAAAAATCAACCCCAGTAGATGCACTGTGATCAGCGCCACTAGGAGCCAACGTGGTTCGGAGATAGTGTGCCCCTGAAAGGCAAAGGAGACAGCTACCAGGCCGCATCCGATGGTCGAGATGCCCAAGGCCAGCCTGTTTGGATGAATGATGGCAAGAAGCAGTAAGAGACCGAAAACCCGCAACAAGAGGCTGTCCCCCAGTGGGCTCTCCCAGGCAAATTGCAGCATCATCGGGTCCTGAATGGCCGACCATTCTCCCATCAAGTAGCTGGCTTGCAGGGGGATTAGTGAGGAATTTAGGAGAATTGCAAAGACAGCGCAGATTGAACCAAACCAACGGAGGAGCGATATCGTTTGAGGAGCCGTTTCACGGAGCCAGAGCAGGTTCAGCGCGGAGCCAGCTGCCAGCAGGGTAGTCCAGTAGGCCAGTGACTTGGCAAGAATCGACCAGAGAGAGAACTCATCGAGATCTTGCCAGGCCAACCAGATTTCTTGGAGGATCACTTCACGGTGAAAGAGAAGGTTCCCTTCATTGGATGCCCATCTTCAGACAAACCTCGCCAATCGACTTGGTATTCTCCATGGGGAACAGGGTCTAGTTGAGCAACCAGCTTCAGCACATGCTTCATCTGATCTGTACGCTGAACTTCGTAGTTAGTACCAGCTTGATCGGTCAGCGCTAGCTTGGTGATTCGCATGGGTTTGTCGAATTTCAGTACCAACTCTGTTGGGGCTTCTGTGAGGACCGCATTGTTGGCTGGAACGGTTGTTTCCTGTTTGGAATGGGCCCAGCCTAGTCCAGCCCCGAAAAATAAAACAAAACTTGCCATCAATAGCTGCAGACGAAGCCGCTTCTTTGTGATATTTGCCATGAACCATCTCAAGGTGAGGTTGAAATTCAACGATTAGAACATTTGCTTTCACCCTAAATCTTTTGAACCACGATAGCAACCCCATAGGGGTATGGGGTATTTTGTTTTATCTTCAAACAGAGAACTGCTATCTTGATTTTGCATTCATCATTCACCGAATCACTAATTGCTAAGTTGAGAAAGCCCTTGAAACGCAGAGATCTTTTGAAATGGTCTGGCCTACTCGCCACCACACCCTTCCTGAAATACACTTCGGTCCGAGCTGAGGAATCACAACGCATCGTGGAATTTGAGTTGACTGCCAAGGAGAGTGTTCAGAATTTGGCTGGCCCTGAGTATCCGGACACTCGTCTCTGGCTTTACAATGATCGACTTGGGGGGCCGTTCATAAAAGCTCGGCAGGGTGACCTGTTACAAGTGCGCTTTCGGAATCAACTGCCGGTCCCCAGCACTATTCACTGGCATGGAATCCGGAATGTCAACGCAATGGATGGTGTTGCAGGTCTAACACAGGATCCGGTTCCACCCGGTGAGGAATTCACCTACACCGTGCCATTAGAAGATGCGGGAACCTATTGGTACCACGCTCACACAATGGCCTGGGAACAGGTAGCGCGTGGATTGTATGGTCCGTTGATTGTTCAGGGTAGGAATGACATCGAAGTAGACCAGGAGTTGGTGCTGATCATGGACGACTGGAGACTGGATGAGAATGCACAGATTGATGAAGCGTCCTTCGGCAACATGCACGACTGGTCTCA
>WTIF01000002.1 GCA_011522845.1 Deltaproteobacteria bacterium | reverse complement strand
CCGACGATAACGTAATCCGGTTGCAGGGTCCAATAGCTCGTTGAGAGCCAAATTTTCAGCAATGCTCATTGTGGGCACGACACCTTGATCGATAATCTGGTGAACTGTGCGGATGCCTTGACGAAAGGAGTCTTGAGGACTGTGAAAACGAACACGTTGGCCGTCAATCCGAATTTCACCTTCGTAATCCTCATAGTAGCCACAAATGATCTTGATCAGAGTGGATTTGCCAGCTCCATTCGCCCCCACCAGCGCAAAGATCTCTCCTGAAAAAAAGGAGAAGGAGACACCCCGAAGAGCCTGAGTTGCCCCGAAAGATTTGCTGATTTGTTGTACTTCAACGATTGGATTCACGAAACTTCAGCGTAAGGGAGATATTTCTTGGGCTAATGCGGTTAGTTCCTCAATGGAGCGGAAGGAACCACGCTGCTGCACCATCACTTTAGCCATGCGCATGACATTGCGTTCCACCCCCAAGCGAGCTTTTAAATCAGGGATCTCAGCGATGTCAGCCACTTTGGCAAGCCCGTAGATGCGCCGCATCATTTTGCAGGCAGCAAAGCCAATGGTGTCTTCAAAAATGTGGCGCAAGAATCGCTGACGCTGCAAGGCAAAGCCAATTTGTCCTTCGGGATAATTCCAGTAGCTGCTGGGAGCATCTTGTTCGTGCGCAACCCAATTTGCCTCGAACTTTGACTGGAATTGATTCCAGGTCTCCTCCGCTGTCCGTAAAATCCAATTTCGGTACTCAAAAGGCTCACGCCCCAGCATCTTTTGACGTACTTCATGTGCGTAGTAAGCGAGGAATAGATTGCCAATGAAAGCTCCCACATCGAAGCCGATCGGACCAAAGAAGGCGAACTCAGGATCAATTACATAGGTCTCTTCATTGTTGGCCATAATACTGCCTATGTGAAGATCACCGTGTAACAATGCCTCACTGTGGTTCATAAAGGCATACTTCATCTCAGCAACAGCAACCTTCAGTTGGGAGTCCTGCTGAAGATAGTCCTTATCCGCCTGGGTGACTTCTTCGTGGTAGGCATTTGTCTCATGATCTTCATACGGATTGGTCAGCACAAAATCTTCAGTGATCTTGCAAAGTTCTGGATTGATGAATCTACCCACCATCGCTTTTTTCTCACCCCCGGTCATGCACCAATCAGTTGTTGGGAAGAGGGTGTTCGCCAGAAAAGAGGAAATATGCTCCGCCAGTTTTGGGAAGACCTTCCCCTGAATCATTTCACCACGCAGCACAGCATGCTGATTCAGGTTCTGCATGACCACCAGCGACATGTCAGTCGAGGAGTAATAGATTTTGGGGACGTGCTGAGGGCAATACTTGGTGTGGTGTTCCAGGGCTTGAATCTCAAAATTCATACGAGTCCGTGACAATGGCCAGGATTCGCCGACTATTCGAAGGAAAGGCACAGCCTGCTTGATGACTACCGTTTGTTCCGGATTCTTGCGCTGTCTTACCTTGTAAACAAAATTCAGGTTGCCGTCCCCAACCTCCTCGACTTCCAGATCATCCAAATCGGAAAAGATCTGTTGCACACTGGGGATGTCTTTGAGAAATCCCGGGACCGTTTCCGGGCTGAGCTGACGGTATTCCATGATTTCTTCCTCTGATTGAATGGGTTTCAGAATCAGTCCAAGGGACGCTTACGGATGATCTTGAATTCAAAAACCTGACTGCTGTAGTAGTCGTTGCTATAGCAGACGGGGAAGCCACTGACGTCGTAGTTCACTTCTTCAAACAGCAGGAAATACGCAGACTCACTGTTCAACTCTGGTAGTTCCTGCTGGGTTAAAAGGGTCGGGGTGATGTAACTCTCCGTGTGTGAAACAGGATGTCCACTTTTGCTCAGTAGCTCAAAGAGTGAGTCTCGGAAGGTCTGTTCTTTGAGTCCGTCTGGCAACAGATTCTCAGGGATGACGTCAATACAATAGGCAGCTGGTACTTCGTCTGCGAAGCGGACTCTTTCAATCCAGTAACAGCTTGTTCCCTGGGGCAACTGAAGTTTTTGACTGAGCCGCTCATCAGCAGGAATCTTCTCCACCTGGATTCGTTGCGTTGAAGGTCTGGCTCCCACTTTTCGAATGTGCTCGGTAACACTGGTCAGCTCCTCCAATCCACTCTCGAGAACGATGGGAAGCTGTCTCAGAAAAGTCCCTCGCCCATGAGATTTTTGAAGAATTCCCTGCTCCACAAGGTTGCCAATGGCCTCTCTGAGCGTTGAACGTCCAACTCCGAACAGCTGTCCCAGTTCTGCTTCCGTCGGTACCTTTTCGCCTGGTTGGTAATTGCGCTCACGGATCAGCCGCAATACAGCTTCCTGAACCCGACGTGTCAGTGGCTTGTCAACGCGCAGCAGCATAATTCTCCGCTCTGCATCACATTCAGTTCATGAAATCCAAAGGGCCTTCAGACATCTGATGTCTTAGCACCGCAAGAATCTAGCGAAGGTGATTCTGTAGCGCAATGCAAAATTTTTATTGGTTAAAATATCGATTGTATGGGAACTTCGCATTCATGACTTTTGTAGTTTTAGCAGTCAGATAAAGATGGAATAGCCAGACAGATGACGTTAGCTTCTCGAAAAACTCCTTAAAAAAATAGAATTTCATGAGTAAATCAACGCCACGCAGTTGGCTACTACCTTTTTCAATTGGTCATTTTGCTAATGATATTGCTCCAGTCTCTCTGGTCGTCCTCGCCCCAGCAATTGCCTTGGAGATGGATCTATCCACAGCAGAGGTTGGCTTGCTGTTGGCTCTACAAGGCTGGGGCTCTGCCATTGGCTTCTTGCCAGCTGGTTTGGTAGCAGATGCAACGTTGAATCGTGGTCGTTTACTGATGATCACCTTTTGGTGGGTAGTGGTTGGTTATTGGCTAGCATCGTTAGCTCCGGGTTTTTGGGTTCTAGCGTTACTGCTCGCTTTCGGTGGAAGTGGTGATGCTGCCTGGCATCCTCTGGCCACTTCCATTCTTGTACAGCAAGCTCCCTCACGTCGAGCCCAGGCTTTGGGGATCCACGCGATTGGAGGGACGCTCTCTGCAGTAGTTGGCCCGCTGATTGTTGGCTTCCTGCTGACTATGATTGACTGGAGGAATACCCTACAGTTGATCACCCTTCCCGCGGCGCTGATGGGAATCTGGTTCATTGTCCAAATGAAACATATCCCTCTTCAAACCAGTCGCATGAGATGGAATCGGCAGGAATTCAGCGCAATTGTTAAAACTTGGTCTGGTTCCAAAGGTCGCCGCATTGTCCTGATGATGAGTACCTATCACATGGCGATGGTGGCCTTGATCAGTATGATTCCACTTTATCTTCAGCAGGACAAAGGCTTGTCTTCCTCTGAAACTGGACTGATCTATGCGGTGATGGTTCTAGTGGGTGCGTTGGCTCAACCTTATGTTGGCAAACTCTCTGATATGGTGGGACGTCGAAAAGTGATCTTAAGCTTTAATGGTGGGGCAGCTGTTGCAGCATTTGCAGCTTACACACTAGACGCGACCTCCTATTTGTTTGCTGTATTGGCAATGCTCCTGCTAGCTGTGGCCTTATTGCAAGGTGTTCGAGCTGCGATTCTCGCTGCTGCAGTAGAATTCGCTGGCTCACGAGAAGGAGCCGCCCTTGGCTTTTCCTTCTCGTTGATGGATGGAATTGGAGCCCTGGGCGCCCTGCTGGCTGGCTGGGTTGCTGGGTATGCTTTCAGTAATGCCTTCCTGCTGTCCGGAGCTTTGGCAGTCTCTGCGCTGTTCGCTTGTCTTAGTGTGGCGATGCCGTCGACTGCAATCTCACTCGAACCGACAGCAAAGCAAACATCCTAGGCTCTCATCACTTACAAACCCTAAGTGGTCAAATTCAATGAAAGACTCACAGGTTTTTATTGACTGATTAGTCAATTCATATAAGAATCATAATCTAAATGCTCTGTGTGAATGAATTGCTCGCGATGAACACACAGGAACTATCCAGGCCACCAAGGTCTGCAAATAACATCCAGCAAAGGGGGAACAGATGTTGGAATTGAAAATCAATGGTGACTTGCGCCGAATGGAAGTGGATGAGGATACGCCGCTGCTGTGGGCTTTACGCGATGAGTTGAAGCTGACAGGGACAAAGTTTGGTTGTGGAATTGCGGCCTGTGGGGCCTGTACTGTAT
>WTIF01000311.1 GCA_011522845.1 Deltaproteobacteria bacterium | reverse complement strand
GTTGTACCACCGTCTTCCGGACCCAGATCAGTCAGGTTTGTCAGGCATTTCACGAACGGACAGTGGAACAATCCCTTACTGCGATAACTGAAAGCAGGGTCGAACCCGCGATGCCATCCATAGTTATCCGGATTGGGTTGGCTCAGGTCTCGCCTGCGAATGTGAGCATCTGACTGCTCCAATCGTACACTGCCTCCGACCGCGTCTTCTGCAAGTCCTACGATCTTTGGGTTTGTAACATAGTCGCGGAAACATGCAGCAAGATGGGGTAGATTGTCAATCCGGAAGAAATCCCAAGTGGTTGAGGTAAAGAACATATGAGACTTGGGAGGTACTTTGTCCCGGTGATAATCTTGCTCAAACTGAAGAATTGTTTCGACCAGCAAATCAACCTCGGCCTGAGAGAGTACTTTCTCTAAAACCACATAACCGTAGATATCGAGATGTATCCGTTCAGCAGGAGTTAGTGAAAAGGTTTTGTTTGCTGAGGTTGGTGAGATAGCAGGTGTCAGATTTGGCAAGTATCCACTGTCAGGCGAACGACCAACATCTTTGGTGGGTATATCAGGCATGGGTTTTTTCAGACTGATTGAATTCAGAATCCCACATAGTATAGGGAGCTACCATCTGCCTGCGTTCTGGCGTGAGTCGTTTCAACAGTTCCTTTGAGGGCCGGTACTGGTGTCGAAAATTTCCCCAGGAGGGTCCGTATCGATAGACAGCAATTCGTCGAATACCACTGTTGCTGCGCTTGGCTGAGCCATGACAGAGTCCGTCCACAAAGACCAGCACATCTCCAGCGGCCATCTGAATCTCGATTGCTCCCTCGATCAACTCACCGAAACCTTCGCTTCGCATTGCCACTTTCTTTAGGTCAGGATGCTCAAAATTAGATTTGTGGCTGCCAGGAACAAGGACAGTTCCGCCATCACCTGGGCCTATATTTGTCAGGGCAATCAGAGCGTTCACTTGACCACACATGAAGCGCCCTCCATGGAAGCGATATTGATTTCTGAGGATCGAAGGATAGCCCCCCGAATGCATCCCGATTGCTTTACCGGCACCTCGCAAATTTACAAAGTTTTCATCAATGAATAATGGTCCATGAGCATGATCAAATGTTCCTTGCCCTCCTACAAACAACTTCATGTGTTCAATCCAAGCAGGATGATCTATCAGCCGTTCAAAGGCCTCTCCGGCCTCATAGATTTGCTGCAGATTCAGGCCGGACTGTCCATCATCTTTGTAGTCGTGGAAATGTACGTTTCTGTAAGACGTTCCGGGCTCTTGTTCGGGAATTGAGTCAATGCATTGATTCAACTCATTCACCTCTTCACTGCTCAATGCATTTCTCAGAACGATATACCCATTGAGGTCAAACAAATAAACCTCGCGAGGAGAAACTGGGCCGTAATCGAATCCTTTCATAATTCCTGATGCTCCAAAAAACTGGAGGAACTATTGTTGTGTTTTTCAGGCAGCCAAAAAGCAATCAGATCCCGTATTTGATAGAATTTTCAACATTGCTTCTAGAGGCTCACATTTCCAGATGGAACAGTACCTGAACTACTTATCCGTGCAAAAAAGCGCTGCCGCCGGCAATCACGGGAAAAAAGATTTCCGGAAGTTCTTCTATTTTCGTAACGTTACGATTTTTGAATTCCCTATTCCTACTGTGATCTAAATATCCTGTCAACCTTTTTGTTGAACGGGTTTGAAATCCCTAAAGTGTCAGATATTCACTCAAGGTGGCAAGAGACGCCACTGATGGCGCTGATTTGCTTGAATTTCTCGTGGATCAATCAACAAAGGATGAGAGTCACCATTGGCATACAAAGGGGCTTGGTTAGCAAAAAATGGTGAGAGTGGGTGCATGGATTGTCCTGAGGGGAGAACAGAGGAGGAGCGATTGAGATCTGAAAAATCGATGACTTGGCGGATGGAAGCTCCATGTTTGACGTTCCAGTTAGGTGGGTTTGAAGAGGCTCTTCGAAGGGTACTCCTGTAACCAGGTGCTGGAAAAGGTCCTGCACTGAACCAGCGACCCAAACCTGGGATCCAACCCAAAGGATGTTTCATGTGTAGGGTTTGTATTTTGCCCCACCCCCACGCCTGCCAATCGTCTCCATGAGCGTCAGAAAGCTTGGTAATGGCTTTCTCCATGGCAGAAAAGACAGCTTCATTCAAAGTTTCCTTGGTAGAAGTGTTGATGTCATCTACCCATGTTTGAGCGAGACCATTGAGGATTTGACGAACCAATGCCTGACTCGAATAACCCCTGTAGTCCTCGCTCAGCTCCGCTCCAAGTTCATCCTTGAAAAGAATTTCATGAATTTCCCATTCCCATTGGGCAACGAGGGATGCTGCCACACTTTCTGCAGCAAAACAGCCATCCCAATTTTTAAGTAGGGAAGAAACGGGCACTCCCTGAATAGATTTCATCGAATCCAAACGACTCCAAGCCTCTTTAATTAACTTGGCGAGTGGATAACAGGTATCATTTTGAAATCGTTGCATGGCTTGCGGAGATAAGAGGCCAGAACCTTGAAGAAGTTGCTCCATTCTTCGCATCCGCTCACCAGGGGCAAAGTAACCTGCGACGGTACCCATTCCAGGTTCCTCAAGCGCATTATTTGCTGAACCTAGCCATCCTTCAGTGGGGTTGTAGGAGAATGGTAATTCCAAAGTTCTCCGCAGTCCCAACCAATCTGCTGAACCATCGTGACCGGGGAGGATTCTTTGTCCAGTTCGCTGACGAATTGGCAGACTGGCAGCTGGGTGGAGACCAATATTGCCCTGCTTGTCTGCATAGACAAAGTTCTGTTGAAGTCCGCCAAAATAGGAGAGAGCCAACCGGAATTCATTCCAGTTGCTTGCTTGATTCAGTTTGAAGAAGCCTTCAATCTCGCTGCTTGATTTGTCCACCAGCAATGTCCAGCGAAAACTCAAAATTTCATTTTGGAAAGCTTCTAAATCGTTGGGGCGAAAAAAATCATTAATCACAGGCCCATGAGGGGTCTCCCTTAGTAAAAATGTCTCCTCAGACCAACGACCCTTCAGGCGCTCTTCCCGTGTAGTCAGGGGTTGCCATTCACCAGCTATTTGAACAAACTTGCCGTCAGGACTTAGCTTCTCAGAATAGTAATCTCCGGCATCTGCATGAAGGCTTGTCATACCCCAAGCGATTTTTGTGTTGTGACCTGATACCAGAAACGGCAGTCCAGGAACCGTCGAACCTGCGATTTCCATCTCTGGTGTTTGCACATGCGCTTCGTAAAAGAAATTTGGAATCGCAAGACCGAGGTGGGGATCGTGTGCTAACAAGGCTGCTTGGGTTACTGTGCGCTTCGGGGCAACCACCCAGTTGTTGCTGTGGCCCATACCCATGAAGGGTTCTAACCATGCCAAGAGTTCTGTAATCTCATCTCTAGGGAGGAAAAATTGATGACCAATCTGAAGAGGTGAGGACAAAACAGCTGGAGATCCTCCATGATAATTTGGGAACAGTTCTTTTAGCTTCTCTTCACCTACTTTTCGGGCGAGCTTTTCAGCCAGTAAATCCTCTCGCATAGCAAGGTGGAGTTGCAGAGCCATCACTCCCACCATCCCCACCAGATCATCGTCAGCAAAGGGCTCAATCTCATAACCGGACAGTTGCAGCAACTCCAACTCTATTGGTAATACTGATTGCCTCTCCAAGAATAGATTTACCCCAGCATAATAGGATTTGAAGGCCTGTTTCGCTTCAGGGCTGGCGAGTTCCAGCATCCGTTTTCCAACCTGATGCAGTTCAAATCCACGCATCAACAGATCGATTCTTTTCACAGGTTCCCAAAGTCCCAGAACCTCCGAAAGTCTCCCCTGACCCAGGAGTTTGAACCAGACCAGCTGGGGTAAGCGATCCTGAGCAACCGTGAATCCCAAAGCAAACCAAGCATCACTTAAGTGAGAGGCTTGGATGTGAGGGACTCCCCATTGATCTCGTAGGATTGTGACCTCAGCTTGAAGCTGTGGGCTTCGCAAAAGACCATCGTAGTCAGGTTTTGAACGTTCAACGATACTTGCGCCCCAACTCAACACCGAAATCACTAAGATGCTGATCGAAAGTACCAATCCTAGAAGGCATTTGAAGATCATTCTCCATACTTTCCCTCTCGGTTTAACTCCTCCCTCCTGTCC
>WTIF01000198.1:13791-15943 GCA_011522845.1 Deltaproteobacteria bacterium | reverse complement strand
AGGCCCAGCGACCGCAGAATGAAGCTGAAGGCCACGCCATTCAAGCAACATTTGCAGAACACTCCTCTCAGCCGGTTGCAGGTTGGAAGATTGCCTCCTCCAGCAAAGCTGGCCAGGAGCACCTAAATGTTGATGGTCCTTTAGCAGGTCGCTACCTTGCTGAACGTTTGTTGCCAAATCTCTCCACCTTAAGCCTAGCTAGCAATATGATGAAGGTGGTCGAGGCGGAATTTACGTTTTTGCTTGGTAGAGATCTACCACCGCGCGATAGTGTTTATGATGTGCAAACAGTCATGTCAGCTGTAGCAGAACTTTGTCCATCCCTAGAAGTTCCCGATAGCCGCTATAGTGATTTTACAAAGGTGGGGAAGGCTCAATTGATAGCAGATAATGCCCTGGCTTGGTGGCTAATGATTGGTAATTCTGTGCCACTAGAGTGGAGGTATTCTGATCTTAGTAAGCATGAGGTTCAATTATACCGTAATGGGCACTTGGCTTCAGAAGGTGTGGGTGCAAATGTACTTGGAGATCCACGAGATGCTCTGACCTGGCTGGTCAATGACGTCACCTCACGAGGTGAAACTTTACGAAGAGGTCAATTTGTGACAACGGGCACCTGCCATGTCCCACTCGTAGTTGAGCCTGGGGATGAAATTTTGGCTGACTATGGAGTGTTTGGAAAGTTGCGGATGTGGGTGGCTGGGTGAGTAAAAAAAAGAGGAAATTCTAGGCAACTAGCCCAATAGCCACCTTCAGGACAAGCTTCAATCAAGACAGTCACAGTTCCCTTCATCTTCCTTCTTTAAGTGGGGAGTGTTTCGTGGATCTTACGCTGAGAAGCAGATGATCCACGACAATTCAGAGCAGGGCTTCGTACAATTGACGGGTATTCTCCGAAGTCATAGCAACTGGGTTGCCGCCGACACAAGGATCCGTCAATGCTGTACGAGTGAGTGCTTCCAGGTCAGGATTGCTCACACCCAACTCGTCCAGGTTGCGTGGAATGCCAAGGGAAGCGTTGAGTTGATCCACAAAGGCAGCAAAGCCCTCAAAACCACCTTCGATGTTCAGGTAGGCGGCGGCTCGTTCAATCAATCCTTCGATTACAGGACGGTTGAACTGTAGGACAGCCGCCATGCAGACGGCATTGGTGGTTCCGTGGTGAGTGTGATACATCGCACCCAGTGGATGACTGAGCGCATGAATCGCGCCGAGGCCCTTGGTGAAAGCGGTAGCCCCCATCGCAGCAGCACTCATCATGTGTGCCCGAGCTTCGAGATCCGTTCCATCCGCATAGGCCCGTGGGAGATATTCCTTCACTAGACGCATGCCCTCCAAGGCGACTCCCTGGCTCAGTGGATGATAAAAGGGAGAACAGTAGGCCTCCAGGCAGTGAGCAAAGGCATCCATGCCAGTTCCAGCGGTAATTTTTTGGGGCATGCCAACGGTCAACTCTGGGTCACAGATGACGACGGTGGGGAGAATCTTTGGATGGAAGATGATCTTCTTCTCTTGAGTGGCTGTATTTGTCAGCACGCCGGCACGCCCGACCTCGGAGCCAGTTCCCGCCGTGGTGGGCACCGCGATGATCGGTTTGATACCATCAGGATTCGCGCGAGTCCACCAGTCTCCAATATCTTCAAAATCCCAAGCTGGTCGAGTTTGTCCGACCATGAAGGCGATCAGTTTGGCCAGGTCCAGCCCAGATCCACCACCAAAGGCGATCACTCCATCAAAACCACCTTCCCGAAAGACCCGTAGGCCTTCTTCAAGGTTCTTCTCGCTGGGGTTCGGGTCCACTTCGGCAAACAAGGCACGCCCCAAGCCTGCAGATTCCAGCAGATCCAGCGTTCGTTGGGTGATGTCGAAGCTGGCCAGACCACGATCAGTGACCAGCAACGGTTTTTGGATCTTGGCAGTAGCACAGGCATCTGCGATTTCAGCAATCCGTCCGGCTCCAAAGCGAATGGCGGTCGGATACGACCAGTTTCCAACCAGTTTCATAGGGTCACGCCTGTTTGAGGTGATAGGATTTGGGACGAGTCAGTGCTTGGTAACCGAGTACAGACAAGCTGGCTCCGCGACCGGTGTCCTTACAGCCAGTCCAGCAGAGTCCAGGATCCAGGTAGTCACATCGATTCATGAAGACCGT